>JAWCLH010000039.1 GCA_038851035.1 Thermoplasmata archaeon | reverse complement strand
ATCTCGCCCTCGACCCCCGGGCTCCATGCAGCAACGGCGTACCAGTACCTAACGCCGTTGACCACAGAAGTATCATTGTAAAAGCTCACATTACCGGTCCTGTCGTGGAGACTCAGGTTCTCCTCGTCCGGGCCGCGGTAAATTAAATAATTGCTTATCGGGAGCTCGTGGGCGTTCTTCGGAGGTGTCCAGTTGAGGCGCACATAGCCATAGCCGGCCTCCGCACTCAGATTCCGCGGAGACCTGAAATAGGGAACGGGGTTGATTTTGAGAACAAAGGCGTCGCCCCCTCCAGAGTAGTTCTTGTCGTAAGCCTTTCTCGTCGTCGGGAAGTCGGGCGACTCGGTGTAGCCAGCGATATACGCGCATCCGCTGCTGTCGATTGCTATCGAGTTGCCCTTGTCGAAGCCGGAGCCTCCGATAAAAGTGGAATAAACCACCTCCGTACAATTCGGGTTCATTACGGTGAAGACCACGTCCCCATCCCCCGGCCCCTGCGTCTCGTAGGCGCCGGGCGTGACAGGATAGTGGGCCGAGGTCGTAAAGCCTGTGAAGTATATCCGGCCGAGAGGGTCCCTTTGCATCGCAAAAATAATAGCATCTCCGATATATGTTGAATATATTAATTTAGAGTTCTCTGGATTAAAAATCAGAATTATTTCATTACCCTGCCCAGGGTCAGGATTTATTGTTGAGCAATATGCATTATCGGTGATTGGAAAATCAGAAGAATTGGTTCCACCCGTGATAAGAACATTGCCCAATAAATCAACTTTATATGAGCCAACTCCATCAAATCCGTTGGTTCCAAGAAACGTCGAATACAATAAACGGGACCCGTCTGCGCTTAATTTCAGAATAAATATATCATACTCCCCATTAAAAGAAGTGTCATAAGCTCCTACGGTTGTTGGAAAATCTGGAGATTCTGTGTGACCAGCGAGATATATGTTTCCATAAGAGTCAACGGAAATATCGTCATAAGGTATTTCTTCGTCTTTCTCTCCACCGATAAATGTAGAAAATATTATTTTTCTTTGTGTAAGATTAAATTTTAAAACGAATATCTCACGATGTTTATATGTCGTGCAATATGCATCAAAGGTCACAGGGAAATCTGAAGATGTAGTTATACCAGCCATATAAAGGTTTCCCATAGGAGAATCTAAACAAATTCTAGGACTATTTTCTGCATCGCTTCCGCCAATAAATGTAGAATAATATAATAAATTACAATCTTTATTTAATATTGTCATGAATATATCCGGATACCCTTTATTACCAAAGCTATTATCATATGCATCCCAAGTGACTGGAAAGTCGTTGCTTGATGTCGTTCCAACGATAATAATACTAGAGGCGATTTTTATCCTGACATCAGATTCTCCATTGGAGCCACCCAAAAAAGTTGATGTTAATAATGAGCCATTCGGGCTAAATCTAGCAATAAAAGCATCCCATCTCGAATTCCCTACATCATAGCTACCTGGTGTTGTAGGAAAATCATAAGAATCGGTTTGCCCGGCTACATAAATATAGTTATCGCTTGATAAATCAACAGACATTATACTATCATCCCAGCGACCTCCAAGGAATGTGGAAAATATTAATGGATCTATTATCAGAGTTTCTTCTTTATTATATTCATCAATGCTAAAACTAATCGTATTATTTATTTTGACAAATTTTCCTCCGACAGGCATCATATGCACATCATCCTGCTGATATATCAATAATTCTCCTTCGACAGCCTTTCCGGATGGGGTATCAATATAAAGAAATATTCCATCAGTCTTTATACTTGCGCCATCATATCTAATTCTTATATCAGATGCATTCCCTCCAGGATGAACTAAGATATCATATTTTATTCCCTTTTCTAAAAGTCTAAATCTAATATCTATATTTGAATAAATATTGTGATAAAAAATACTTTTGTAACCCTTCGCATTGCTTATCCATCGCGCAGAATCATTTCCCAGAAAAAATGAAAAACTGGTATCTATGGGTTCCTCACCGACAGGAATGACTTGATTTGAGCCTGTAAAAATCATTTTATAGACCGAAAATCTTTGATTCTTATCTTGCATCTTATCAGTCATCATTTTTATGGTCGGTTGTTCAAATACGCGGATGACAACACTATCCCGAGTAAAATAGGCGCTTTCAGAATGAAAGATAATATCTCGATTCTGTATCTGGCCTTCATTCAAAATAAAGCTATCGCCAAGGTAATTCTCTGCATTTGCTATTTGGACCGGATTTCTCACTCCTTTTAAAGCGATTGGTCCTTCAGAAATCCTGGCATTTATATCGTCCGGAATTGAAATTCTTAATCGCTCAATATTATTTAAGGTTATATCGTGACTTTCATATTCTGGAGCATATTCAAATGAGAGAATCAAAGGCATGACTATAAGACCAATGATTAATAATAATTTGAGGTCTAAAGGTCTGCCTCTACCCTTCCCGCTCATGGAATGTTAATCAATGTGTAGATTTATAAATCTAACCGCCTCCCGCCACCAACTGGACATTATCTATGAATGTCCCTTTATCAACGGTAACTTGGGGCCATGGTGCATCGGTATAAAATAACAACCTGATCTTTATATTTATCTCTTCGCTTTCAAATGCAATAGCAGGAATATGGAGAGATTCATGCGCCCATTCGTTCGTGTTGTTATTTTTATTATACACTTTTATATCGACCCACTGGCCAGCATTATCGATTACTGTATAATATTGAATTCTCACCACATCATTATAATCGTTATCATCTTCATGATAAAATGTATGGTAATAATCATACGAGAGCATTAGATTCATCAGCCTATAATCTCCCTGTTGATACATATAGGCCTCCATATTATTTAAATAATTATTATTTGCTGGATTCCTTGGAGTCCCGTCCAATATACCCGCGCACCACGCCCTATTCCCGCCATCCCAGGACCACACATACCACGTGCACCCCACCTTTCCGGGCGTCCACCCAACCGTCCAGCCCGCGCCCATACCGTCCTCAAAGTCGTCCGACCACACGACCGCGTCGTGGCAGGTCAGGTCCAGCTCGTGCCAGTTGTCCGGACCTGCAGTATTGTCGCTCAGCGCATAGTGCGGCCAGAACGAGTAGCTCCCCTCCCCATCCGGCGGGAACTCGACTATGTCCGTTGAGAGAACCTTTCTCCCCTCCTCCAGCGTCCCGCCCAGCAGGCTGCCTCCCAGATTCACCCCGTTGGGAAATGCAGGCGAGACCATGTGGAAGCACACGCCGCTGCTCCCGTCGAACATTACCGGCACACCGCCCGTGTTGTTCAGCACGAACCTGACCAGAACATACTGGTCCTCCGTCGGCCGCGATGCGGTGTTCATCCCCCGCAGCTCGAACCTGAACACCTGCAGCCCGTCCGGGCCGTCCTCGCTCTGGCCCACATACTCGCCGTAGCTGTACCTCCCGATGCTGTTGTTCACGAAAAGGTACTCCAGAAGGTGCTGGTCCTCGTCGTGCACTATAATATATTTGTCCCAGAACTCCGACACATTGTTAACTACAGAGCCTGCGGCTGGACCGGCAAAGTCCACGGCCTCCCAGAGCCTCTCGAACGGCCGTGGAACGATATATATTTTCGTTATACTTTTTTAGGTGGCGAATCGACTAACTATTCCGCACATGAGCCGGCATCTTTCCGGAGGCAGAATTGCGGGGCCTGCGCGCGCCTCCGCCGGCTAACTCTGCCGGCCCGCTCCTCCCCGGGCCCTCCTCCTCACCGCCCTCCGGCCGGCAGCCAGGAAAACCCCCGCAACGGCAACCGCCCCGATTGCCGCCGCCCCTGATAGCACGGTCCGCCATTCCCACAGCGCCCCTCCCTCGTCCCCTTGAGAGCCCGCTAGCGCCGGCGCCACATGGACCGTGACAGTGAGAGTGTTGTTGCGCTCGTCGCTCTCGGGAATGTGGTTCGCCGGGTCGACCGCGACGGTCACGGAGTGGCTCCCCGCCGTCAGAATCGTGTAGTGGTCGATGCAGATGGTCCCATCGCCTGGCCTGAGCCTGACGTCCGCGCTCCCCCCCCCCACCCCGTCGAGATATATCCTCACGCCGAGCCAAACGAACTCCTGCAGGCCCTCGAACCTCAGGACGAAGAGGAACCCGACCTCCCGGCCCTCCACGGGCTCCCCGATTGTTCTCACCGCATCGACCGAGAGGTCCGGCAGCTCCGCCGCCTCCTCGATGGGCGCCTCCACTGGTGCTCCGGCGCCCGCTGTTTCCCTCCGGTCGCGAATTCCACTCTCGCGTACCGGTACGGCTTCTGCGGTCTCGCCTTCGGTCTCCGGTCCGCCCTTCCCGGCCCCCGGGCTCCCCGCGCTCTCTGCATTCCCTGCCTCAGCGCTTCTCGCAGGGTCCCTTACAACCACCTGCGAGGAGCCGCTGAAGAGCTCGAGCGACTCATTGTACATCGGGAAGAGCCTCGCCGGCGGCGCCACGAAGGAGCCGGGAAGGGTGGGGATGGCCCTGTAGGTAATTTCAACCGGCTCCTTCAGATAGCCGATGAGGAAGCTCACCCGGCTCCCCGAGACCTCGCAGGCCGTGACCCTCTCGTCGAGCGCGGCCTCGACGCTGGTCCGGTCCACCTCGAAGCCTGGTGGGAGCGTGTCCTCGATCGCGGCGTAGTACATTCCCCCCTCCGGGCCCGCGCACCTGAGCCTGACCGTGACCGGCCCGTTCAGGAGGGCCTCGGCCCTGTCATAGATTCTCGACACGAAGGCCCCGCTGTGCGCCGAGACAAACTCCACGACGCCCGAGGCCGCCGCTATCACACCGTCCACGATGACGAAGGCCCTCCCTAGGTCGCCCGTGAAGCTCTCCTCCAGAACGAGCTCGTAGCTCAGGCGCGTCTCCCGCTCCAGCCTCACCCTCCAGATTCTCTCTCTGATGGACTGTTCCTCGTCGGTCTTTTGCGCGCTTCCCTCCTTCCAGCCCGAGACCCTCTCCCTAGCCAGTCGGAACTGTGGGGGAATCAGGTCCCGGACCTCCGCGAGCTTTCCGACCGCACTCCCCTCTGCCCTGACAGTTATGTTGACCGCAACCCGCCCCCCGACGAGGAGCTCCTGCTCGCTCGCGGTTTTCTCGACGCTGACCTCCGCCTCGCTGGGCTCGGAGCCGAGTTCCTCCACCACGAGCTCTATCGGACCGCGATAGACTCGAATCAGCGATGAGAGCCCGCTCCCGCCCTCGAGCTGGTAGGAGACAATCAGCGGGCAGATTCTCTTTGTTCCGGCGCTCATGGGCCAGAGTTCGAACGCGAGCTCGCCTCTTTTCATGTCCACGCTCTTCTGAAGGAGCTTGACGCCGCGCACAGGGGGAATCGAGCCGTCGAGATTGACGATTCTCACGCCGCATTCCGGGTCTTCGAGAGACGCGCAGACGAGAAGCCGTAGGGGCTCCCCGCGGGTCGCGGTCACCCTCGCGGGGCAGCTCACGCGCACCGGCGGCCGGATGGTCTCGACCTGCACATAGCTGTAGAAGCCCTTTCCCGCCCCCGAGACCGAGAAGCCAATTGTCAGGGGACCGGACATCAGGAAAGGAGAGAGGTCTAGGGAGCTCGAGCCCGCGCCACTATCCCAGGTTGCGAAGGACTCGCCGTTGAGGAGCAGAGTGATGGAGCCCTCGCCACCGCCAGCGTAGAATGGATGCCTAGAGGCCTCGTCCAGTGCGAGCAGCACGGCCATCGTGGCGCTCGTGGTTCCCCAGCCGTAGTCCGAGCGGTTGCGCGCTATCCACTTCAGGCCCTCGATGGCGGTCGGGAGCTCCCCGGCCCTGAGCAGGGCGAGGACGGCCCAGCCGGTGGTCTCGGCGGTCCTGCCCAGCGCGCCCCCGTCCCAGTGGTCGTCGAGGATGTGCCTGACGAGCCACTCTTCCTGCTCATCGGACGGCTGGCCGGCCGCCCTCAGCGCGAGCGCCATGAGAGAGGCGTCATAGGCGTCCACGACCCGGCCGGCCATCCACAGGCACCTGAGCCTCCAGACCGCCCTCTCCAGTGCCCCCGACTCCGGCGAGCCCGAGCTCGCGAGGGCGAGGGTGGCGAATGCGGTCATTGCGGTGTCCCGGCCGCTCATCCAGTGGGCGCCCGTCCAGCTGCCGTCGGGGTTCATCCTTCCGGCCAGACACCTCGCGCCGGCATCCAGCACCCTCTGGTCAATGAAGAACCCGTTCTCCTTCATCGTGGAGAGGCCGAACAGAATCCAGGCGGTCATGTAGGTGTTGGTCTTGTCCTGCTTGTACCACCCCCAGCCGCCGTCGCCGTGCTGGGTATCTAGCAGCTTCTGGATGCCCGAGAGAATCATGTTCATGAGTCCCGTCTCAAGCTCCGGGGTGAGCCTGCCGACGTTCTCCAGATACCTCCTGACGAGCACGTCCGGCATCAGGCGGCTCATCGTCTGCTCGTTGCAGCCGTACGGGTAGTCAATGAGGCTCTCCATGCCCTCGATGACAAGGTCCTCGAAGGAGAACGAGATGGAGAGAGTGGCGTTGACGGACTCTTTCACGCTCCATCTGTCCCTCGAGACGGTGAACGAGAGGCCGTCGGTGATTTCGCCGGATAGGCGCGTGACACTCTCCACGCCGTTCGCCCTCACGTGGACGACCGAGAAGACCGCGTCCCTGTTCTCGCCGAAGTCGGTGGCGAGGAGGGTCAGGTTCTGGACGCCGCAGCCGACGACCCTGACCGGGAACTCCACCGCCCGAACGCTCTCCGCCCCGATGTCAGCCCATCGCTCTGTCTCGCCGAAGACCTGGAGCCAGCCGGGGGCGTGGAATGCGACCTTCACCCTCAGGGGCTCCTGCCTGAAGTTGTAGACCACGGCCGTCAGGAAAACCTCGTCGTCCTGCGTGAGCTCCTCCGGGACCCTCATCTCGACATAGAAGCTCTTTTTAACGTTGAATTTGTGCACCGCGACGGCGCCTGTGCAGCTCCCGGTCACCCCGAGCGCGGTCGCCCTCCAGGTCCGGACGTTGTCCGGCAGGCGGACCGTCAGGCTCAGGCCGGCCTCGGTCACCAAAACCGCCGGGTTCCAGTATGCGGCGTCGGTGAACCACTTCCGCATCCTCGCGCCCTCCATGTCCGAGCGGAGCTCGTCGCTCAGGTCCATGTCGCGCGGCAAAAGGTCGCTCACCGTCGCGCCCTCCTGGGCGCTCTGGCCCTGCCCCTGTCCCTGCCCCTGCCCCGTGCCGCTCCCCGCACCGCCGTTCGAGCCGCTCCCTCCCGACTGTCCATCGCCCTGAGAGCCTCCTCCGCACGCCGGGAGGGGGCAGGTGCTCCTCCACGGACAATGGGCCTCCGCGAACGAGAACAGCTCATCGCGCGTGAACGTCTCGTCAATATCTGAAAACTGAATTCGTATCGGGCAGGACGGAATCCGGGGGGCGCGCGCGAGCCAGTCCCTCTCCAGAACCGGGTTGCGGTCGTAGAGGGCGTTGGAGACGACCGCCAGCGAGACCTCGACGGGCCTGTCGGACCTCAGGGTCAGGCCCACGAGCTCGCCCGGCTCGTATTCCTTTCTATCGGTCTCCACGGTGAGCGCAGGCGGCGTCCTCTCGACCTCGAGCTCCATGGTCCGGTGGTTCACCCCGTCTGGACCGAAGGAGTAAACGAGAAGCGTCATCGGCAGGGAGCTGTCCGGCCGTGGCACGAGGGCCCTCGCCCGCCCCCTCTTGACTATCGCGGTGAGGTGCTGGACGGACGACGAGGACCAGGCGTCGATGTAGAGCGCGCCGCAGCCCTCCGGGATGTTCCGGACCTCGAGCTCCACGCCGCCCGTGAGCTCTCGGGCCTCCGCTTCCATTAAGCTCCCGTCCCGGGCCACGACGCCGAGCTGGAGCGAGAGGGAGGATTTCTCGAAGCAGACATCCACGCTCCAGAGAGCCGTCCGAGTGCCCGCGGGCACGGGGAGGCTCAGGAGGGCGGAGCCCCTTGTGGTGCGCCCCGTGAGCCGCGCGAGGGTCCCCCACCCGTCCCTGAAGATCGCGATGTAGTCCTCGTCCGCGGGAGCCGGGCCGTCGGGGGCGAGGCCGTCCTGAATTCTCAGGGCAATCCTGACGGTCTCGCCGGCCCTGTAGACCATCCTCTCGGAGGAGGCGGTGTAGCGGTTCCTGAAAACGGTGAGGGCGGCGACGGCCCTGACACGGGAGTCCGAGGGATAGAGTGCGCAGATTACATAGGAGTGGTAGCCCTCTACGAGCAGGGAGCGGACGTCGATGCCCAGCTCCTGAAGGCTGGTGTTGAGCCAGCCGTCGCGTCCCGTGGAGAGTTTATTGCAAAGGACCTCGACGGGCCCCCCGTCCTCGCCCGCGGCCGTCACCCTGACCAGAAAATCGCGCTCCGGGGAGGAGGTGTGGAAGGAGACGAGCGCGGGCTCGGCGACGGAGAAGGCCTCCCTCGGCGTCGAAACCTCAAGCCCCTCGCAGGAGAGGACCGGCCTCTTGCCGATGTAGATGACTGCTGTCTCCTCGTTCCTGTGGTCGAGCGCGTCGGTGAAGACGGCCGTCAGGCGGAGGGCCGTCGCCAGAGGGGGCACCGTGAAGGATAAGCGGGCCTCGCCCCGAGCGAGCTCCGCGCTCCCGCTCCACTTGAAGAGCTCGGTCAGGGATGAGAGATAGGCCTCCTCGAGCTCCGCCGCGCTGAGCTCGCTGTCCTCACCGTTTTTCTGATTCCGGGCCTCTCCCGCGCCCTGCCCCTGGCCCTGGGCCTGCCCCTGCGCGCCCGCACCCGCCTCCGAGCTCCCCCAGTCCACCTCCCCGCGTGGGTCCAAACTCGCGAGCGCGGAAACGGTATAGTCAATCACACCGCTCTCCACCGGGGCCTTCCAGAGTGTGTACTCCACCCTTGCTTCCACCGTGCAAACATCACCCGTCCGGACTGGCTCCTGTGGGGTCGAGAGGGTTAGCCGTGTCATGGGGAGTGTGTAGGGCTTGACAAGCACAGTCCTCCTAGCAACCTCCCTGCCCCCGATGCTGAGCCGAATCATGTGGTTCCCTCGGCTCGCCTCCCTTCCGACGGTGATGTTCATGTCCGCCGTCCCGAGCTCGCCGAGCGTTACTTTGTCTTTGTAAATCACATAGTCGCCGGGGCTGACGAATTCCCACTCCGCATCGCCTCGGAAGGGCGAGAGCCTGTCCTCGCTCCAGACGATGAATCTGGCGTGGACGACGTCTCCGCCCTTGTACATCGGCTTGTCGGTGGAGATAAATGCGGCGAGCCTCTCCCTTCTTACGCTGAGCTCCCTCGACACTCTCGCGGCCTCCCCGTTCAGGGAGACTTCAGCGGTCAGAGTGGCGCCCCAGTTCGCCGCATCGGCTGGGCATGTGAACCCGCATGAGAAGGACCCGAAAAAGTCCGTGACGCCTCGGCCTAGCAGGATTTTGGTTCTGGAGTAGTAGCCGCTGGAAACCGGCCTCCAGCACTCGAGATTGAGGTCGACGGACGCACCGCCGATAGGCCGGAGCTCCGGGTCGAGAACAACAACCCTCGCGCCGGTCCCTAGGCCCTGGACGAGCTCATCTGGGGCGGAGAGGGATGCGGTGAAGCTCCCGACACAGAACTCCGCGGAGGAGTACCAGTCGAGACCTTCTCCCCCGCGGGGCGAGAGCACCTTCATGGCCGCCAGCGCCGCGGACGTATCGAGGACCGCGGCGACGATGTGGCGGCCGTTAGGCGGGGTCCCGAGGCAGAGGCTCCCGCTCCCGGTCGTTCTTGCGACCTCCTTACCGTCGAGAAGCACCAGCGCGCGCACGCCCTCCCCTGGGCCTGTCCTCAGGCGCCCGACGACGCTCTCTCTGGGTCTGAATGTGCTCCGGGGCAGCTCGAGACTCACCCAGGGCCCCGCCACGGTCACCCCGGACACGTCGTCAAAGACGTCAGAATACCAGTCCCAGTAAAATAGTCCTGACGGAGTCCATGAATTCCTGTCCCAGCATGTCGCGATGGAGTAATTGCCCGGCAGCGAGAGGTTGAGCACAGCATCTCCCTCACCCCTGACCGCGCACTCGACCCTGTCCACCGCGAGCGCGTAGGGTCCGGAGCGGAGGAAGGCGGTCACGTTCGCTGTACCCGTGGCGGGCTGGAGCCTGCTGGCGTGCTTCGCCAGAAGCGCTTTGAAGGAGACGAGACGCCTCATCTCGCGGTCGAACTCCTCCTGCGGTAGGCAGAGAGCTCTCTTGCGCAGACCAACGGTGAGCTCGCCGCAGGTAGCGAGGGAGGGGACCCGGAGCTCCCAGACATCGGGCGAGTAGAGGTGTGTCGTGACGGATGACGCAAGCCCGTCGTCGACCCGATGGCCCTCCGCCACGGCCGTGACGGTGACCTCCTCCCTCCCCTGCCAGAGCTCAGTGAGGGTCGTGCCCTCCAGAGGTACCGCCACCCATTTCCAATGAACGGTGTGGCCCCCGCCCCTCCGTAGGTAGAGCTCAACCACGCCCCATGCGGGCTCGTAAAGCGTTCCGAGGAGCTGCTGGGGCTCGAGGCCCGCCCAAGCTGGGTCCCTGAGGGTAACGGGTTTTGCGCTCCAGAGCCTCAAATGGTAGGTCTGCTGGGCGCAGCCTAAGATGTGTTCCCATTTCTGCGAGACGGTTGCGTAGACTCTGGGCGCGGCGAAGAGCTCGAGGAGAGCGGATGATGGGGCGTCCCTTAGCGTGGAGAGCAGCGGGAGCGTGATGGAGGGGGGGAAGAGCTCCCGCTCGCCGTAGATGTTGACAATGGCCGCGACGAAGTACCTACCCGCCTGCTCGAGCTGCCAGAAGTTTTCTAATAGGGCGGTGCCGTTGCGGAGGGCCACGCTCCCCTGTGTCTGGAGAGAGAGACAGCCGCCTGTCTGGAGGTATAGGGCGACCGCGACGCTCGCCTCCGGCGACTCGGCGCAGCGGACCTTGAGCGTGATGGGCTCTCCTGCAACCACGAGAGGGGGGCTGATGTAGAGCTCCAGTCCGGTGTGAGCGGCTGGGCTGGCAGGTGGAGGAGGGGGCACCGCACTCTCGGCCCCGGAGAATGGAAGCAATAGAATCATCAGAATATAGACAACGGCTGCAGAGGTCAGTTTCATGACTCGTTTCATGATTCCGCGCTCACGCTCGAAATATATTAACTGATTGATTCAAAATTCGAAAATTCGTACAGTTCTCGAATAATTGGAACCGGACGGCCCCAGCCCTCTCTCTACGGCCCGTCCCCTTTCAGACTCCTGGCCGGCACCCTCGCTACATTAAAATAGTCTCCGGAGTATGTCCGGGCTGATGATCATGGGAGCGAGAAACGCGGCGAAGAGATATGCCTGCGTCCTGGTCACCCTAGTACTCTCCTGTTCCCTCCTTAACATCCCGGCTGGTGGGGGCCGCGTCGAAGAGTTCAGCGGTGGCCTGAGCTCAATGGAGCTCAGCTTCCCTCCGGGGGGCGGGGAGCACACGGTATATGTGAAGCTACCCGTGTGGTCCTACGCCATTGGCACCTCCCTGACCATACGCGGCGATAAGATTCCCAACGAGAAGTATCTCTTTCACACCACGGATGCGGACTTCGGCACCGGGCAGCTCGTCAACGCCACAACAGGCCTAGATTCGATTCAGAGGGCGACGCACGTGACCACCCTCTTGCCGATGAGGGCCTACAGCGCGGGCCGGGCACCGCACTACGTCGCCGTTGGAGACGTCAACGGTGATGGAAAGAACGACGTGGTGGTCACGAACTATTACTCGAACAGCACGGGGGTCTTCCTTCAAAGCGCGGGGGGCTCGCTCGCTTCGATGCTCTCGCTCGACGTCGGAGCATTCCCCAACGGCGTCGCGATCGCGGACATCAATGGCGACGGAAGAAAGGACATCGCGGTCGCGGCCGTGAGACTCGACGGAACTGGATACGTGGCCATCTTCAACCAGACCGGGGCGGGCGGGCTCGGGAGCAGGGACGAGCTCCCCGCGGGGCCGTTTCCTGACGGGTGTGCTATCGGGGACGTGAGCGGGGACGGTGCGCCGGACATCGTGGTGGCGCATTGGGCCGGGGGGAGCATCGGTGTTTTCCTGCAGAGACCCGGCGGTGGGTTCTACACAATGGTACCCTACAACGTCGGCACGGGCCCGCGGGGCGTCGCGATCGGAGACGTCAATGGGGACGGCCGAAACGACATCGTGGTCGCGGTGTCGAACGACAATAAGACCGCTGTTTTTTATCAGGCGCAAGACGGCCAGCTCCAGCTGCCACCCCTGCTCCTTGACGCAGGGCACCTGCCGGTCGGGGTGGCGCTCGGCGATCTGGACGCCAATGGGAAGACGGACATAGTGGTGGCCTGCTCCCGGAGCAACGAGACCGGCGTCTACTTCCAAAAGCCCGACGGGACCCTTCAGGCGATGGTGCGATGCGCCGGTACCGGGGCCCAGCCTTGGATGGTCGCCACGGGCGACCTCAACGGCGACGGGAGGACGGACTACGCCGTCTCGAACTACGCAACCGGCGCCAATGTTGTGGACGTGCTGGCCCAGGACATACTAAACGTCCTCCGGCCCCTCCAGAACCTCGCCACCGGTGCCAGTCCTGACGGTGTGGCCATTGGGGACGTCACGGGCGACGGTCTGGACGATGTCGTGGTTGCGAATCGGGTCGCGGACACGATCGGTGTCTTCGAGCAGCAGCCATTCAGGGGCGAGTACGTCTCCACCGCCGCGGTCGTGCAGTACAACATAGTCTCTGCGAGAGCTGTCTGGGCGGAGAGGCCAGCGGGAGAGCCCGTCCGGGTCAGCCTCTCGAACGACAACGGGGAGCACTGGACGCCGGCCGTGAACGGGAGCGAGTTGATTTTCGCGAGCTCGGGAACTAAGCTCCGGTACAAGGTGGAGTTCGCGTCCGCGACCGCCCTCACTGAGATTCTGGTGAACTACACCCTCGAGACCCTCTACCCCTCCGACCTCAGGCTCGACGTCGGCGCCGATGGGGAGCTGGAGTGGGAGAGGCCGGGGCTACTCTCGGAGGCCGTGCAGCTCCCTGACCTCTCGGAGGCGATATCCAGATACGTCGCCGCCCACTTCCTCGACATCGACCCTGACGGGAACATCTCCGTCCCCCTGCTCTTCATGAGCCGGACCGCCGGTATTCTGAATGTCAGCGGTGTCTCGGTTGAGTACAACATCCCCCCTGAGATTCGGGATTATTTGCCCCGCGATTCGCCCGTGGTCATCAACGAGGGCCAGAGCGTTAGGTTCTCGGTCACCGCCCACGACAGGGACGGGGACGCTCTCGCCTTCAGATGGCTACTAGATGGCGCGCTCGTGCTCGAGGGCGAGACTTCCCTGAACTACACAGCGGACTACGCCTCCGCGGGCTGCCACACTGTCGTCGCCTCTGTCTCCGACGGGAGGAGCGCCACCAACCGCACCTGGGACCTCAAGGTGAGGAACGTGAACCGCCCCCCCGAGCTCACGGGCATCGAGCCCGCACAGATGCCGTCGATAAAGGAGGGGGAGAGTTTGGTCTTCAGGGCCACCGCGAGGGACCCAGACGGCGATCCAGTCTCGGTCGAGTGGGTGCTCGACGGTTCCGTGGTGAACAGGTCCGGGGACGGCGAGAGCCACTACGAGTACCGGGCATGGTATACGGATGCTGGCGAGCACAACCTGACCGTCACCGCCTCTGACGGTGAGCTGAGGACTTTCCACAGCTGGGTCTTTGCCGTGATGGAAATCAATCCCTTGACGGATCTGGGCCTGACCCAGCCCGCGTCGGACGTCACGCTCAACGAGGGCGAGGGGGCTCTCTTCTCGGCCGATGTCGAGGCCCTGAGGTCACTCTTGGGCAACCTCACAATCCGCTGGACCTACGACCTCCAAGTGGTTTCGACGGCTCCGGTCTTCACACTCACCACCGACTACACATCCTCGGGCAACCACACGCTCACCCTGACCGCAACCATTGCGGGCGCGGGAGGGCTACGCTTCGCGAGGAGCTGGAAAGTGACCGTGCTCGAGGTGACCGACCCTCCGGTAATCCAGAGCTTCTTCCCCCCCACGGACCCGATAATTAAAGAGGGCATGGAACTCGAGTTCAAAATCTCGGCCTCCGATCCTGACAATGACACCCTCGTCTACTTGTGGAAGCTCAACGGGACGGAGGTCTCGAGCGCCCCGAGCTATCTCTTCAGGGCCGCCTTCGGCTCCGCCGGCGTCTACAACGTGACGGTAACGGTCTCCGATGGGAGGGTTGGACTAAGCCGCGGCTGGACCCTGACTGTCCTTAAGGGCTCGAAGGCCGCGGGCGGCGGGCAGGGGCAGGGTCTGTTGATTGGAGTGGTCGTGGCTGTCGTCGTGCTCGCGATAGTAGGCGGGGGAATCTTCTATGCCTGGGGCAGGCGCGAGAGACTCTCAGCAGCTCTGGACAAGCTCGAAAAGGAGCCGGAGGAAGCCATTCCGGTCCAGGAGGCGAAGCCCGAGCCGCCGCCCGAGCCTGCGCCCGCGCCGAAGAAGAAGGCGACCTACCCATGCCCGAGTTGCGGCGGGGAGGCCGAGGAGGACTGGTTCCTTTGCCACCACTGCTCCGCGCCCCTGAAGGCGGCCGAGCTGGCCCCCGCCCCAGCGGAGACCGCCACGGGAGCCGGCCCACTCGAAGCGAGAGCGACGGAAGAGGCGATGATGCGCGCCGCCCGGAGGGTCGAGGCACTGGAGTGCCCATCGTGTGGAAAGGCCCTGAGGCCCTCGGACGAGAGGTGCCCGGGCTGCGGGGCGGAGATCCAGAGGCCTCCTGCGGCCAATGTATGTCCCGGCTGCGGAAAGCCAGTCGAGCCTGAGTGGGTGAAGTGCCCCGAGTGTGGGGAGGAGCTGGCTGAGCCGGGCGGGACATCACACTCTCCACAACCCCCACCCCCAGAATCTTCCACTATTCCGCCACCACCCCCACCTCCCCCTCCACCGCCCCCTCCCCAAATTCCCCTCCAACCCCCTCCACCGCCTCCACCGCCTCCGCCGCCCCCGCCACCTCCCCATTCGCCCGAGGCCGCTCCGACACCGACAACGACCGTTGCTCTTGAAAAGCCCCCCGGAGGTTCCGTCAGGGAGACATGCGCGGAGGGTTCTGGAGGAAAAGACCATCTCTCTAGGTGCCCCGGCTGTGGGATGGAAGTCGAGAGGGAGTGGGTCAAGTGCCCCGAGTGCGGCGAGGAGCTTGCGCGATAGGGGCAGCCACCCCGCCCCGCGCATCATCGCGGGCCAGCCACCCAGAAGAGGCATGGAAAGGTCCCGACTTCACTGGCGCGCCGGAGCCTCACTCCCTCGAATTCCCCGCCGGAATTTCCCATCACCGCTGCTCCATAGGGAGCGGGTTGGCTGGGAAATGTGCTCAGCCCTCCCTCACGCCAGGCTCCCCATAGCTCTCCATCCAGACGAATTTCTCAAACGAGAGTCTCTCGGGTCTCTTTTGCTCCAGCTCCCACTGCGCGTCACTCAGGAGGGGACTGCGCGCGCCCGAGCGTTTTCCGAAGAGAATGAGAGTTATCAGCCTCATGCTCTCCGGAATTCGTAGGGCCTCTTTAGCTTTCTTTTCATTAAAACCCGCAATCGGGTGGGCGACGAGGCCAAGCTCCGTCGCGCGCAGAATCATTGTCGCGACCGCCATGCCGGTGTCAAAGAGGAAATACTCCCTCTCTCCAATCACGCAGTCCAGCTCCCTCCCGCTGAAAACCGCCGCGACCATCGAGGCCGCGGTGCACCATTCGTTGCCGCGGCTGAACACGGGCCTGAGGCGCTCTAGCCCTTCCCGGCTCCGCACGAAGACGAAGCGCGCGGGCTGGTTGTTGAAGCACGAGGCCGCGAGGGCCGCGCAACGCGCCAGCTCCCTGACAGTTTCGTCCGGAATCTCAACCTGCTCCAGCGAGCGATACGCCCTGCGCTCCTCAATCGCTCTCACGACGTCCATGATTCCGCCTCCTCTCCTGAAATGCACCGGCAACGAGAACCACTGCAGCTCCCCACCTCAGCCCCCGCGCGGCTCCGCTCATTTCAGGGCGCCCATTCCAACGCCCCTCCGATACTCCATTCCACTCGCTGATGCGTCTCCCCAGCGACGTCCCTCCCTCCGGCCCCTTTCCATGACCGGAGCCCGCCGGCGGCCGCTCTCAGGCGCCTATGACCGCCCCGAGGGCCCGAGAGCGGCGACCCCCTCCCCCGGCCGCCTAGTGCTCCTTCAGGACGGCGAAGACCTCCTTCAGGTCCGGCAGCTCTGGTATGGGATAGACCTTCATCCATATCATTTTGCCCTCTTCATCGAGCAGGACGTTTGCACGATTCGAGAAACCCTTCTCTTCAATGAAGAGGCCGAGCCTGCGGGCGTAATCCCCGTGGGGCCAGAAGTCCGAGAGGAGCCTGAGCCTCCGGACGCGCAGGTGGCGCGCCCAGGCACTCTTCGTCGGCACGCTGTCAACGCTCAGGCCGAGCGGCACGACGCCCAGTTTCCTGAAGCGCTCGAAATTCCTCTCGAGCCCCTTCATCTGCCTCGCGCACACGCTCGTCCAGGCTAGAGGGTGGAAGGAAAGAAGCACCTTCTTCCCCCTCAGCCCCGACAGGGTCACATCGTTGCCCCTCTGGTCCTTTAGCCTGAAGTCCGGCGCAGTGTCTCCGATCTTTATCTGCTCCGCCATCCTTTTTCCTCCGGGCCCGGCCATCCCCGCCGCGCAGACATAAATTTATTGGTTGTGGCCCATTGGCCCCATGCTTCGAAGGAGGCCGTAGGGGAAGATTCCGAGGCGAACGAGCCGGGGAAGCTTGGTGAGAGGAACGTGATGGGGATGCGGAGGGCTGAATGGAGCTGTGGATGGCCACCGACCAATGCGCTCGTGGGAGCCGGCGGGAGGGACAGCACGGTGGCGATTGCACCGCCGGACCTGCGCCCCTGCGCGCCCTTGGCGCACGAGAGAGCGACTGGCGCCGGGGGAGGCTCAACGCCCCCGATTTCATGTGCACCACCGCTGGAGTTCGCGGGGTGGAGTGGGGGTGGGCAGAGGGACTCCGGAGGCCAAGGAGCACCCCCGGAGGAGCGGCGCGGTCCGGACGGTGCTCGCGAGGGGCGATTCGACCCCGTGCGAAGGGCCCGGGAGCTTGAGGACGTCGTGTGCCGCGGTGAGCAGAGGCGCTACTACCGATTCAGGCCCGCGAGGTGGTACGGCGGAATCAGCACGGGGGACGTGTGCGGCTGCAACCTCCTCTGCCTGTTCTGCTGGGCCGGGGACGACATTCGCAGCAGTCCGGGCGAATTCGGCGCGCTCCACACACCCGCGTCCGCGTTCCGGAATCTCGACCGCATCGCCCGGAGAAAGGGCTACCGTCTGCTAAGGCTCAGCGGGCAGGAGCCCACGATAGGAAGGGAACACCTGCTTGGGCTGCTCTCGCTGACCGAGGACGCCGGATACGACTTCATTCTCGAGACCAACGGAATTCTAATCGGGGCGGAGGGGGACTACGCTCCCTCTCTCGCTCGATTCCGCCATCTGGAGGTGCGGGTCTCTCTCAAGGGGACATGCGAGGAGGAGTTCTCCGCGCTCACGGGCGCGGGCCCCTCCGGCTTCACCCTGCAGCTCCGGGCGCTCGAGAACCTCGTCGCCTCTGGGGTCAGGTGCCACCCAGCGGTCATGGTCTCCTTTTCCTCGCCGGAAAACCTGCGGAGGCTGGTGGCGAGACTGGGCGGCATCGATTCATCACTGGCGAGGGGCGTTGAGGTCGAGGAGCTGATTCTCTACCCGCACGTGGTGAGGAGGCTCAAAAGCGCGGGGCTGGGCTGGAGGGAAGCGCACCAGCCCGAGAGGGTGCCGGAGAGGCTGGTGTGAGGAGGCGCGGGCCGCGGGAGTCGGGCGAGGCTTGCCCCGGAGGCTCATGTAGGGCTAATCATTGTTTCATTGTTCTAACATGTTATGATTTTCTCAAGACTGTCAAACTGCTTCTCCACGCCATAGCCATTCCTTGTGATTGGCGCTGTTTCTCTCCACGACAATTATGATGCCTCACTCGCCGGGAGGCATGGGTCTCAACCGGGCATCCCCAAATCAGAGCCTGCCCGTCGCCCATGGGAGTTCTCATTACAGGTGAATTCTGGGCAAAATCTTTTTCTATCCCCCCGCCATTTGAATCACCTCACCGGCGTAGCGCTACACCCGGTGAGCAGGTGGTGCGCCGATGTTTGGAGCCTTCGTCAAGCTCAGGGTCGAGAAGGAGCTCTGGGAGAGTGTGGTCCGCGCCTCCGGCATCGAGGAACCACCCGGCCTCGCCTCGGGTCTCTTCAAGAATCACCTGAAGGTCATAAAGGAAAGCGAGAAGCTCGCGGCGCGGCTCAAGGACACGGAGGAGGAGCTGAAGAGCGCCAGAAAGACGATTGAAGAGCTCACGACGAGGCTGGAGGGGGAGAGGAAAGCCCGAGAGGAGATGCGCAAAGAGCTCGACAGCTTCTGGTCCTACTACAGGAAGCTCAAGAACGACTACAAAGCGATTCTGAAGAACCCGGTTGTCGAAGAAAGGGTTGTGATCAGAGACAATGTGGCGGCGCTCGAGGCGGTCGCGAGGAAGCGCGACTCCCTCCAGAAGGAGGTTTGGGAGCTCAGGAAAAAGCTCGCGGAAGCGGAGAGCGCGAGAAAGGAGGCGGAGGAACGCGAGAGGAAGCTCAAAGATGAGGTCATGGCTTGGTCACAGAGCCACTATGCAGTTCTGGCGGTTATCTCCCCCACCTCCCCCGGCCAACCGCCCGAGGTGAAGGCGCGGGTCCTGAGCTCGAAGGAGTTCTACGAGTGGAGGGAGCAGAGGCAAGAATTCGAGGCGAAAAGGGGCCTTCAGGGCGCGCGCTACGCGGTTGCTCCGATCGAGTGATTCCAACACAGTTTAACGGGCGCGGTGCCCCGAGAGGCCCTTCCACCCAATTCCCTCTCCTGCCGAGGCCCGGGGCCACGCCGTAGGTGCGTTGTGGACTCGGGGGCCGATTAGCGAATTCATTTCCGGGGCCAACGCGGGCAGGCACTGAAGAGGAGCTCGTTAAATATTTATCGGAGTGAAATAATATTCGCACATTGCCGAGCGAGAATGGAGACCGGCGGGGCGCGACCGGAGGCGACAGTAGCGGGGCCGGTGTGCCTGATGGGCCACCCCCGACCGTCGAAAGATTCTCTGGAGGAGGGACCTCCGCTTGCGGGCATGATAGCGATGTGTGTCCGTTGGCTCAAGCCGGCCAGCCACAGTCTCCGAAGGGGGCTGCCCTTTTCAACCGGAATCATGTGCCCCGCGGCCTCACCGAATTCGATGACTCCGTCTTCGCAAGCGGCTTCGCCCTTCTCGACGGCATGTCTCTGGTGAACGGGAACCATCACGTGAACGGCGCGGGCTCGCGCCGCCACGCGGGCGCAGAAAAAGGGCCCCCCATCAGAACCAGCGCCCCGGTCGACGGAGCGGGCGTTACGCGGGGAGAATTGCCGGCTAACGGCGCACTAGTCAGGTCGATAGGGCTCGTCAACGGCTCAGGCCAGCGCCACGGGGCCGGCAACGGGAAGGGCGTGCTCGGTGGCGCGAACGGTCTGACGAACGGAAATGGTCTGGTCAATGGGAGGGGAACTCGGGGCGAGGCCGGCGGATGCGCCCGGCCGCCGGGTCGAAGGGGGCGCCGCGCGGTCCTCGCTGCCATTCTCGCGCTCGCCGCCGTGCTCGCCGTGCCCCTGGCATCTCTCTTCATGAGCCATGGAGAGAGGGGGATGGCCGTTGACGGCGACTTCTCCGACTGGAGGGGAGCTGTCGTCCTCTCTGACGGCGCCGACCCATCCGTCGCCAATCCGGGCATTGACATCGTCCGCTATGCCGTGCGAGTGTCCGGAAAATCGGTTTTCTTCTACTTGCAGGTCAGGGGGCAGGCGCTACGGGAAGGATATCCGGAGGGAGTGGTCACGGTCAACATTCTCATCGACGCGGACATGAGCGCGGCGACCGGCTTCCGGATAGCCGGCATCGGGGCGGAGCTGAGGCTGGAGATATTCGGCTGGGCTGGAGCCGTCAGGGGCGCCTCCATACACAGATTCCAGGCCGGCAGGGATGGTCTAGACTGGGCCGGCTGGACGCAAGTGGGCGCCGCCGCCGCTACTGTCTCGGGTCCGGAGCTCGAGGCAGCGATTCCGCTAGAGGCCTCTGGGTCAAGCGGGAGCGCATCATTCAGGGCCCTCTTTCAAATGGGCGAGGAGCCCTCTGGGGAGAGCGACCGCGCAGCCGCTCTCGTCGGTCCCTCCGGCGGTGCCCTCGTCGTTTCTCAGAGCGCGATGGGCACCGGGGTGCTCGACGCCCCCTCAGACGACGAGCCGCTCCTGAGAATCGAGTTCCGCGCCCTGGGGGCCGGGGCAGAGGTGCGCAAAATTGTCATCGAGCGCTCGGGGAGCGCCGGGGACTTGAGCGTGGGGGAGCTGAGGCTCCTGAGGGTAGGCAGGGAGCTATCATCGGGGAGATTTGCCGGAGGAAGGGCCGAGTTCCGTATAAGCCTCTCGATTCCGGCGGGGGGTAGAGAGGAACTCGAGCTCCGGGTTGCGCTGACCTCCCGGGCGCTCCCGGGAGAGACCTTCGGCGCGGGACTCGCCGGGCACGACGCCGTCGCCCTCGCTCGCGGAACGGCAACTGTGCTGAGCCCGAGCTGCCCCCTTAACTATATCAGCGCTCCGCCGCCCGGAATCGTCATAGACGGGGCCTTCGCCGACTGGGAGAAAGTCCCTTTTTTTGCGGACCCGCAAGGCGACTGCCGGTCTAGCGGCGTGGACCTCGTACAGACTAGGGCGCTCAAGGACCCGAGTTGCCTCTCCATTCTTACACGCGTCGATGGCAGCATTCTCGGCGGTCCGGTCAACCTCAGGAACCAGAAGAGGCCACACCCCTCGCCTCCCTCCCCCGGCCCCTCTCGACCACCGGAGAGTCCCGCCTCCCCCGCCCAGCCCATTCCTGCAACAGACACCGTCCAGCTGTTCATTGACACTGATGGAAGACCCGACACGGGCTACGCAGTCCCGGGGGTCCTTTTTGGCGCGGATGTCCTCCTCGAGGTCACAGGCTCCGGGGGCAGAATTCTCGGCACATCGGCCCGCCGCTGGTCAGAGGATGCCACATGGCTGGAGCTGGGAAGCTTTGCAGCTGCGAAGGACACATCGAGAATGGAGATTCAGGCGCCACTGTCCCTCCTAGGTCTTACCAACGGCTCGGCCATCTCCTTGCTGGTGCTGGCGACCGAATGGACGGGCATGAAGGACATCCACCTGTTACCCGTCCTCCTCAGGGACCCCCTCCAACTCGGGAGCAAGGGGGAGGTTCTACACTCCGCGGACGGCCTCACATGGAAATACCAGAGCAACATAACCGACGGTGACACCTACAAGGACCTCTGCAGCGACGCAAGCGGATACGTCTATGCCATAAACAGGGACGGCGAGGTCTACAAGTCCACGGGCAACTGGTCTTCTTGGACCAAGGTGGTCAGCTCGACCTCGGACTACTTCGTGGCGCTGGCGGTCAACGGCAGCACTTTCTACGGCCTCTCTGATGTAGGAAATGTCTACGCCGCCACCAAGGATTCGGGCTGGAGCCTCCAGGGGGACGTGGGCAGCGGGTACGACTACGAAGACATATGCTCGGACGGCAACGGGAGCCTTTACGTCATAAGAAGCAGGACCAACGAAACCGCCTACGTCAGCCGGGACGGCGGCAAGAGCTGGAGCGCGTTCGGGAACTGCTCGGTGGGGAGCGACAGCGGCACAGAGACGAACGTTGCCGTTGTCTACGGCAGGGGCTGGAACGGGACGGAGTATCTGTTCATCCTCCAGTCCGACGGGGAGGTGAGGTACGACACCGACGGCAACACCACGAGCCCATGGAACAGGACGGACGCACCACCCGGCTCGGCGGGGAAGCAATTCGCGGATATCGACATCGATCGCTCGTCCGGCCTCCTTTGGACGTTGACCACTGAGGGCAAGGTCTACACATTCAGCTTCAATTCCACACCGCCCTGCGGGACCTGGAACACCAGCCTCGGGAGCGCCGGGGACGTAATGGAGTTCAGCGCGGCCGCCATTGCGGTCAATCTGGTGCCGGAGTTCCGGGACGTGAGTCTTCCCGTCGCAGCAGTGATTCTTCTGTTCGCCGTTTTCAGGGTCGGGCAGCGACGGCGGGGGACCGGCGGGTGCGGGCCTATGGATTGAGCGCGCTGTCGGAATTAACAGGGACGCATGGGAGCGAGAGCTTGAGGCCTCCCTTATCGGCGGCTGGAGGAATCACGGCTGGAGCGGCGGCTGGCCCGGCGGGGGGGTCTGGGGCGGGGCCGGCGGCTGGAGCGACTGGGGCGGCTGGACTGGCGGGGGCGCGGGCGGCTGCTCGGGCGGCGGGAGGGAAGGCATGTAGGCCGGTGGGGGAGCGGTCTGGGTGGAGCCTATGGGAGGGGCCTGGCCGGGCGGGGCGGTCTTTCTGGGCCTCAGAATCAGCACGACGCAAAGGACCGTCAGGATGATTATAATGATAATCAGCACCCAGACCAGACTCATTCCCACGGTCTCCGAGGGCCCCTGCGCGGGCGGGCTGTAGGTCAGGGTCCGAGTGACCGAGGCGACGTTGCCCGCGGGGTCCACCGCGACGAAGGTCAGGGCGTTGTCTCCCCTCTTCAGCGAGGCC
>JAWCLH010000038.1 GCA_038851035.1 Thermoplasmata archaeon | reverse complement strand
CCGGGATGAGCCTGTTGCCGGGTTTTGGGTCGGGTCTTCGCATCTGCATAGGAAATGGAGGTTCTAGGATTCGAATCTTTCGGTGGGTAAGAGCTCCTATAAGAATTCTTCGGTTGCATTAGGTTCATTTACTATTCTGCACCGCCCGCTCTAGCCCGTCTCCGTCGAATCAGGAGGACGGCGCCCGCGCCAGACGCCACCAGACAGAGAGCCCCAAAGCCCGGGGAACGCTTTTCATTTATCTTCACTATCACGGTGGCGCTCTCCTCCGCCTCACCATCCGAGACCTTCAGCGTTATCGTGTGCTTGCCCGGCTTCAGTTTTGAGTAGTTGAAGTAATCGCCCGCGCCAAGCTGCTTCTCTCCATCCCACCAAGTGTAGCTCAACTCGTCACCATCCTCATCCTCAGCCGTGCCCCAGAACCTGATTTTCGTGCCTTCGTCATAGGCCGAGTTCGACATTGGAGAGAGAATTCTCACGCCCATGGGCGCTCTGTTCACGTTCAGAACCGTGACGCTCCAGTTCCAAGTCACTGAGAGCTCGCCGTCGCTGACGCTTACATTGACCCAGAACACGGCGCTGCTCGCCCTCGTGACGGTGTCGAAGCTGGTCGTGAAGTTGTAGGAGTTCGTGGAAGAAACATTCACCCCGTCTTTTGTCCACCTGAGCTTCAGATGGTGTTCGGGGGTCTCAAGGTCGGTGGCGTTTACTCTGAAAACGACCCACTCCCCCTCGGGTATCGTCACGGAGGTCCCGTTGGGGAACCGGTCGGTGAGCTCGGGCGGGTCGTTGACGGGCGTGACCTCGACCACCACCGTGGCGGTGGCGTAGAGCCCGTGGGAGCATGTTCCGTTAAAGAGCAGGGTCTCTATGCCGCTCCAGTTCGCTTCCGGTCTCAGTGTCACAATGGAGCCGGAGAGGGAGACGCCTATGTGGCTCCCCTCGCGGGGGACGTGAACGAATGTGAACGTGTCGCCCTCGGAATTTGAGGAGAAGTAAGCGGCGAGGTCGAGGCTGCTGTCCTCGCCGTCCTCGGGAATCGTAATGCCGGGAATCGGTCTGACCGTCAGCCTCTCCTCGAAAGCCTTCTCCCGGACCTCAACGAGGACTGGCACGGGGTCTGAGGTGAGGTGGACCGGAAGTCCATTGTCTGTCGCGGTGAAAAAGAGCGTCTCGAAACCAACGAATCCCATCTCTGGAACAAGGGTGACCTCGCCGGTGTGGTCGATTCCGTTGACCTTGTCGCGGGCGAATGTAACCCTGATGCTCACGTTGCCCGTGACATTGTACCAGAGCTTGTCGCCGTCCGGGTCGTAGAAAATGCTCTTCATGTTCAAGGAGGTAAAATCTGGCACATTCTTCTCAAGAACGACCGGTGGGGGGCTTGGGTTGAGAATCTCGGGTCTGTGGTTGATTCTGTGGACGAGCACGAGCTCCTGGACAGCGGAAGCCGTGAGGCCCGAGGGGTCCGAGGCGCTCCACAGAATCCATCCCGCGCCCGTCCACCCCGCTCTCGGGGTCATGGTGACGGTCCGCTCGGGGTCGGAACCCACGCTCACATCGAGGTTGCCAGCGATTGCGCCGTACAGCTCATAGGAGAACTCCAATGGGTCGCCATCCGGGTCTTCGAAGACACTTGCGAGCTTGACGTCCGTGCTCGTCCCATTCTCGGGTATCGAGACGTTGGGAACTGCCCGCAGAACCTGGGGAGGGGCGTTGGTGTAGACCCTCAGGTCGTAGGCGCCGGCCCACCTAGTCAGATTGAGCTGGATATACATATTTCCGGCATCGTTGGAGACCGCGTTGGCCTTCGCAACTGGTCTCGCGAGGTTGTCCTCGGGGTCCGGGGGAATCTCCACCCCGGAGCTATTGAGGAGTATTATCCTAATGTTGGGCGTCATGTCCCGGGTGTCGTAGTCAAGACTGCTAACGGTGCAGTTGAAGACCTGCCCGGTGACAACCCCGCTTATCTGATAGTAGTCGTCCGGGTCTATTCCCAGCGCGAGGTCGCCAGTGGTGTTGTACCAGTGCAAATCGGTCTGAACCATCTCGCTGGCATGCTCGAGGTCATCGTTGCCGTCCGAGGTCCCGGTGAATTTATTCACCATGAGGGTGTAGGTGCCGCTGCCACTCGGGGCCCACACTCGCAGGGTATAGTCGTCCGCTACCGCGGCCGAGTAAGTGAATGTCTCATTAAATCCCTCCACTAGATTCACGCTCTCCGCCACGGCGGTCGCTCCCGCCCCTTTATACAGCTGGAGGTTGAAGTCTGCGCTCTTCGGTACTTGCAAGAAGACCTTGAGGACATCTACGGAAATGCCCGGGGAGCTATTGAGCCGTACCTTGTAGAGGTCGTATATATCTGTGCTATTGTTCAGAGTGGATGAGATCTGGTACGGGAGGCCGGCGGCATCGATGTCCACGGCTCCGGCCTGGTCATTGTCGCTATCGGAGGTGAAGGGAGTTGCAGTGATAGTCGTCGTCAGGGTGTAGTTGCAGGGCCCGTTGTCCTGCAACTGGATATAGTGGTACCCAGAGACATGGGCCACGAAGCTTACGCTCAGCGTCTCCCCCGTTCCGGATGGAAAGCGCATCAGCAGCTCGCGCCGATAGGTGTCGAAGATTTTTAGCGTGGTCCTGCCAAGCTCAAGCTTCAGCTCCACCTTCAGGAGGTCCGCATTGGCTCCTGGCGAGGGAGCTGTGTTCAGCCATATTCTGAAGTAGTCGAAGGCATCCCCCATCCCGACGCCGCCCCCGAAGCTCCGGCTCCCCTCTATTAAGCTCGCGTTGTCAAAGTCGTTGTTCGGCTCAGAGTCGTTGTTGGGCGTAGAGCCGCGGAAGGGTAGGGCCGAGATAGTCGCGCAGCCGGAGGGGTCGGCCGGCACCCTCGCCGACCCAAAAGAGCAAAGCAGAATCAGCCCCATCGCCACACACGCAAATTTTTTTCCACACATCCTTCCACCCCTCCTTCGTGTCATTGAATAGGACCGGCTTAATACTTGCCATCACTCCTCTTCTTCCCCGGACTCTGAGGCCTTGCTCTTCCAGGGAACCGTGAACAGAGCGGCAGCGAGCACAAGGAGCACAATGATGGCCACCAAAGGCCACGGGAAGCCCCCTTCCTCGCCTCCGGCTTGGATCCGGGGTTTTAGGGTCACGCCTGGGTCCAGCGGGCTGTAGTCTGAGTTGTCCCCCATTCCGTCGCCGTCAGTGTCTTTCCACTCTTTCGGGTCGGCGGGAAAGGCATCCTCGCCATCAACGACCCCGTCGCCGTCTGTGTCCCTGTCAACAACCATTTTGACTATTACCGCCGGCGACCCTCCTTTGTGACCGGTGTTGACGTCATAAGTGACCCATGTACAGTAGAGCCTTCCCTGCCAGGATAGCAGGGCGGGCGTGGCGTCCTCGCCTGGCGTGTGCTCGCCCTCGATTGTCCCGTTGTCTCCATATGGGCTCACCAGTGTTATCGGGCCCCAGCCGCTCCCGTCGTGGCATCTAAGGACGATGTCCATGTCCTCGCCCCCGTCGGTGGCGGTCGGGTCCTCGCAGGACCACGCAACATATAGTTTCCCATTGTGGCCCTCCGCCCATGGGGTGCGGTCGCCGAGCACATCGCCCGGCCGGCTGACCTCCTCCGGCCAGCTCCAGCCATCCTCCCCGAGCCAGGAGGCCATGATGTCGTAGTCGTCCCCCGATTTCGCTATCGCGTCCCCGCTCTGCCAGACGCACCAGAGCCTGTCCCCGACTGAGGCGAGCTGGGGGTTGATATTCAGACGCTTGATGGGATAGCCGGGAATCGTGGGGTTCACCCTCTCCGGGGCCGACCAGCCCTTGCCGTCGTACCGGGTGACCAGGATGTCAACATCGCGCGCCTCCGAGGTGTTGCTCAGGAACGCCACATAAAGGCTTCCGTTGTGAACGGCCACGCAGGGGTTTGTGTACACGCTGGAGTTGTCCTGCGCCGCTATCTGTATCGGGCCCCAGTTCGCGCCGTCGAATGTGCGGTAGACGAGCCTTCTGAAGCTCTCCGTCATGGGGCCCGTCTCGGAAACCGGGGGGACCTGGACCCAGATGAGGTAGAGCAGGCCATTGTATACAATCGGCCTGCACTCCGTGTCCGCGGCCTTGTCATCGTTCCTCTCGCTGACCACGCGCATCGGCCGGTTTAGGGGAGGGTCCCATGAGGAGCCGTCAAAGGTCCTGAGGACAATGTCGTAGTCGTCCTTTGCGTCGTCGTCCTTCATGGAGGGCTCCGTGCACTCGGCTGTCACGTAGAGCTTGCCCTTGTATTCCACGCCCCTGGGCCCATGAAGGCCGTGGCCGCCCTCGTCCCTGTTCTCAGGCGAGATGTTCAGGGGTGCGGTCCAGGTGGTGCCGTTGTAATAGCAAACCCAGACGTCTCCCCGGCGTCCGTACCTCGTCCCGTTCTGATCCAGGAGGTCGAAACGGAGCTGGTAAATGCAGTAGAGGTGGTCTCCGTACGAAACCAGCACCGGTTCCCGGCCCTTGCCCTTAAGGTTGTCAGTGACGTCCCAGTATCCGGCTAGAGAGGCAGGCACCAGGGGCAGAAGCACAGCGGTCAGCACCAGCGCGACGAGACCCAGACCCACAGCGCTATTCCTCTTCATCCACAAGCCTCACATTCGGACCTTTCGGTCGCTTCGTTCTCATGGCATAAACGGCCACCATCGCTACGAGCAGAATAATGAGACAGAGCGCGGCGGCGATGAGGTAGGGGTCCAGGCTGGTCGGGGGCAGGGACGCGCTCACTTGGCGGGGGGAGGAGTAGATGGGCTGGCCTCCCTCGGAATCCACCCTGACGAGAACCGTGTGCTTCCCTCCGGAGGGGCGCCACGGCAGGGATACAGTAAGATTCGCGCCCGGCGCCATCAGGCCTATGTTCCTGCTCGCCACCTCCTTCTCATCTACGAGCAGTCTCACGGTCACGCCCCGCGCCTCGCCATCGCCCCTGTTGACCAGCCGCGCAATGACATTGACCCATTTTCCCTCCTCTAGCTTTCCCTCGAAAAAGACCGCCTCTATCTTTAGAGCCGGGGACGCCGGAAGGGTCTCGAGCAGCACCAGCTCCCTCGTCAGATAGTTGTTGCTCTCGTTGAGCTCGTCAATGAAGTTGTTGTAGTCCACGGTGACATTGACGACGTAGGTGCCGGCCCTGAACTTTGAGGTGTCGCCACGCACCGCGACCGGGACTGCCCCGCCCGCGGGAACCGCAGGGAAGGCGACCGGGGATTCAGTGAACCGAAGGGCGGCGCCGCCGCTCTCGAAAATCACCATTAGGGAGCTGGCGTTTGCCTCGAGATTCCCGGTGTTCTCGACCGACACCGTGATGACGAGCTCCTCACCAACTCGGGGGGCTCCAGGGGAGAACTCGATGCTCCTCACCGAGAGGTCCGGTCCCGGCTCGGGTGGGTGTAGCTCTACCGAGCCATTCAGGACGTTGTCCAGCGGGGCCACGTCCAGAGCACCCTCGCCGGGCTCAACCCTTATCTCGTAGTCGTAGACGCCCGGCACGGCGCCCGTCGTGCTCCAGAGAAGGACATAACCCAGGCGGCCCCCGGGAGCGAGGGGCAGGAGCTCCTTCCTGTCCTGCTCCAGCCCTCCAACCCGCAGCGTCAGGTTGGCGGACGGGCAGCGCAGGGAGCCCACATTGACCACTGTCACGGAGAACTCCACCCTCTCCCCGGCCCTCGGTCTCTCCGGGCGGATGCTCAGGCTCTCCAGGGCGAGGTCCATCTCGCCCCTGAACTCCATCATCCATGTGTAGTAGTTGTTGCTCTCGTTGCTCTCGGCCACGACGCCCCCGCTGTCCACCATCAGCCGCATTCTGTGGATGGCCGCGAGGACGCCGCTGGTGTTCCAGGTGAGGATGAGCTTCCTGAGCTCGTCCGGCTGGAGGGCTGGCACCTCCGTGCTCTCAACCGGGGTGAAGTCATAGTCGAGGTAAAGGCTGAGGCTGCAGGGCAGCGAAAGTGCCTCGCCCGAGTTGACGACCTCGGCTGTGAAGACCACCGACTGGCCCACGAGGGGCAGCTCGGGGAGGCAGGAGGCGTTGAGAATTACGAGGTCAGCTAGGAGCATTGGAAGAAGGGTCAAGGTGAGGGAGCGCTCGATGTTGCCCGCGGCGAGCGTGAGGCAGTGCTCCCCCTCAGAGAAGGGCGAGGTGTCGACCTCAACGAGCAGGGGCAGCTCCTCCATCGGGCCCAGGTTGTGGCTGTGGTTGTAGAGCTCGCTCCCGTCGAGCCGGAGAACCACCGGGAACTCCTCGGCGGGTCTCGTGCCGTTGTTCCTGAGGGTCAGGTTGATTTGCAGAACATCGCCCTTGTGGGGGCTTTCGGGGTAGAGCTCGAGGCTGAGCAGCTCCAGATGGAGCTCCGGGGGCCGTAGGAGGACCTCAATGGAGGCGTTGTTGTTGCTCCAGTCGAGCTCGGGAATTCTGGTATAGTAGAAGGCCGGGTTGATAAAAATGAGAATTGTGTGGGGGCCGAGCGTATAGCCGGAGGTATTCCAGACCAGTGTGGCGTTGACGGTCTGCGAGACATTTATCATGTGGACATATGCTTCGGTGATGAGGTTGGTGATTTCACCATCGAAAAGGTATGTCTTGAAATACTTGGCTGCCGTTTCCCCGACATTGGTCACGGTCACATTGACGAGCACCTCGTCCCCCTTGACGGGGCTTGGGGGCTCGATTGAGAAGCTGACGAGCTCTAGGTCCGGCAGCCTCTCCGGCCCGAGCGACTGCATCACCGTCAGGTTATTGTTGGTCTCGTCACTCTCGGAGACAGTGTTCTGCGAGTCGACCACGACTATTATTCCGTACTCGACCCCGCTATAGTAGACGGCGTACTCCGAGGTCTGAGTGTCCCAAGTGCAGGAGACGTTGGCGGTCTGACCCACGCCCAGCTGATTGATTCTGACCGTGTTACCGGCCCTGTTTAGGGGAGTGGTCGTGTTGTTCAGGTAGAAAGCGACTGTGAACGGTGTGAGCACTGGGTCGGTCCCCATGTTGATGACGGTGAAGTTAACCGTCAGGACGTCGTACAAGCGCGGCGGATATGGTGTGATGCCATAGCTGCCGGGGACGATGGTCAAGTCCTCTCCACCCCTGCCGGAGGCCGATTCGGACCCGGCCGGCAAAGTGGCCAGCGGGGTGAGCAGAATGGTCGCGCAGAGCAACAAAACCCAAGTTTTCGTTTTTTGTGTCATTTTCCTTCCTTCCCCTTTCACATTTCTCTCTCGTCGCTTCGAGGTCTGGGGGGTGCTTGAGTCAACGCCTTCTTCTGGTAACAAGCAGCGAAAAGGCGAGGGCAGCTGCGAGAACAGCCGCCCCGAAACCTGGCACTAGCTCCCAGCCCTTGCCCTGTACCCTGATGGAGTCCTTCACCTGGTTGTTTGTCTCGTCCTTCTCGATGATTGTGTTGTCGGGGTCCACGACTATCCTGAGGGTCCTCTGGCCCTCCCTCGGGACCCAGGTGAAGGTCGAGGTCTTATTTGTTCCCGCTGGCAGTCTGGTCAGCCTCTCTGTACCGAGGATTGTTCCCCCCTCGTAGAGTCTGATGGTGACGTTCTCCACGGACACATCACCTTGATTCACCACTGTCACAGTCACGCTCGCGGCCTTGCCAGCGACGAGCGACTTGGGGCTGTATGATATGCCGGTCAGGTAGAGGTCTGGGAGCATCATGTCAACCACGAACTTGATTGAATCCGTGAGCCCGCTCTCTGACGTCCCGGTGACAATGAGTTCCTGGCTGGTAGTGTTGGTCGTTAGAGGAAGCGAGACCAGCATATTGGTCTTTCCAATGACCGTGGCCTCAAGAGTGACGCTCCTTGTGGGCTTGTTATCGCTGTCAAAGAACTCCACCGCCCATCCCGGCGGTAGCCGGCTGATCTCGAAAGTAACCGTGTCGCGGCCGTTCCCACGGTTTCTCGTCAGGATTGTGAAGAAGAGCTTTTGGCCTGGGGAGCCGAGCTGCCTAGAGAGTGTGGTCGTCAGGTCTATGTCGTATATCTGCCTAACCGCAACAATAAGCCCGGCCTCCCAGAGATTGCCGGAGCTGTCGAGAATTCCGACCCCGCATATGTGGTCCCCGGTGAGGGCAGTCGAGGGTACCGTCACGAGGGCCTCGAAGCGAATGGTCTGGGCTGCGTCGAGATATATGCTAATTATCTCCGCACCGCCAATGGTGAACTTCATCTTCCAGCCCACGTCGAGCTTCGTGGTCGACAGGGACATCTCCTCTGGGCCGTTGCCCGAGTTCTGTAGCGTGATTGTGAAGAGCACTGTCGCTCCCGGGTCGGCGAGCTGCTTCTCCGGGTTGATGCCAATCAGAATTCTGTGGATATGGTTCACCATCGTCGTGGTCGTCACATCGTCCGAGAGGGTTCTCTCCTCGTTGAACCCGACGACGCGGACCACGAGCCTCTCTCCTGCCCGAGCGTCGTACGGGGCGACCACCGTCAGCGTTACCGGCTTGGTCTCCATTCCTGCGACCCCGACGGCGTTGGCGTCGAGCTCGGCGATCCAGCTCCCAGTGCCGCTCACGATTTCAAGAATTACTATCACCGTTCCGGGCATGTTACCGTAGTTGGTGACGAATATAGTGTAGGCGGTCGAGTTCCCCGGGTCAACCCACTTCTCAGCCTCCTCGCAGGTCAGCTCGATGAAGAGGCTCGGACTGACCACGGTGTGGGTAACTACTGTGTCCTTGACGCCTGGGTTCCTAACGCTCTTTCCAGTGATGGAGACGACCCCCACCTCGTCCGCCATAGCCGTTGCGGGGGGCGTGACCTTCACAGTGAAAACAACCTCTTCCTTGGGCTTAAGGTTGAGGATTTCGGAGCGCTCGAGCTCCACCTCCCACTCGGGGGGTCCGGCGGTGGTCAGATTGACGTCCATTTTGATGTCCCCCAAGTTGAGGGCCTTTATGAGATACAGCGTCGGCACCCCGGCCTGAGTGGAGTGGACCTTGTCGCTACAGGAGAGCAGCAGCCTTTCGTCCACAGTGAGGTATGTTCTGAAGGCCACGGTGCTGTTCCTGCGCGGATTCCCAGTGGAAGTGGCGGTGATTCTGGTATCTATGAAGTCGTTGGCCTGGCCTTCTGGGTCCCCAGTGACCGAGACCTTGACCTTCACAATCTCCTGCGGCTTGAGCTCGAATGAGGTCGCCTGGAGCTTGACCTTCCAGCCCGTGTGGCCGTGCATGTCCACGCTCATGTTCAGTGTTACCGTGTCGTTGAGGCCGCCGGTGTTTCTGATTGTGATGTTGGCGCTCTTGGTCTCATTCGGCCTCACATACATCACCTTGTACATCTCTTCGGGATTCATTCCCAGCTCGACGCCGTAGTTGTAGGCGAATTTATAGTAGATTTCATAATTCCCATCACGCTGGTCCTTCCACACTACGTGAAGGTTGTCGTCGGGGTCCACCGCGAGCTTGGGCTCGAACGCGCCCGCGGTATCCGGGGTGAGGCATATCGCCCTGTCCGGCAGGTTGGTGTCGTTCTCGTGCCCGTTCTCTATTTTCAGATAGTATATCTTGGGCGTCCCGTCGCGGGTGTCGGACCAGATGGCGTAGGCGTTGCCCATGCTGTCACCCGCGATGTAGGGGAAGCCCCGACATGTGCCCGAGGCGAGCCTGATGCCGTTCTCGTCGGGGCCCGCGGCGAGCTTGACGCCGTTGTTGTTCAGCTTCATGTACATGCAGTCGCCCGCGGCCGATGTCCCGCCACCAGCAGTGTTGAATATGATGTGTACTCCGCCGAGGCCATCGCATCCTATGTAGGGCGGGCCGTGGGTCCAGAAAGTCCCGAGTTTGTAGAGCATCTGCGGCGGCGCGTCCGGCACGGGGTTGCCGTTGCGGTCGAGCTTTCCGTGGAATATTCCGAGGTTGCTGGCGTAGAAGGTCACGTGAACGTTGCTGGAGTAGTCAGTGGTCAGCGTCGAGCCCTCGCAGTACCATCCTGGGTCTGAGATTCTCACGCCGTCCTTGATAAGGGTGCCGTCCACGTTGATCTGGGCGTAGGCTATTCCCTCCGCACTGTAGCCCCAGCGGTAGTCCTCGTAAATGATGTGAACAAGATCATTGCGGCTGACCGCTATCGAGGGGTTGTGGGGGTACTGGGCGCCCTGCGGCACATTGTATTGAGGAACAACATTGTTTCCGTTCTTGTCATACTTAGCGTACGCAACGCCCGTCCCGCCGGGCTCGAAGACGATGTGGAAGTCCCCTCTAGAGTCAATCCCGATTGATGGGGACTGGAAGCCGCTGTACTGCTCCGGAATCTGGCCGTTCGCAATCTGTTTCTCGGATATCAGCTCGTTTCCGAGCCTGTCTATTTTCTTGTACATGTACTGGCCAGAGTAGGAGCTGCCCCTGAACCATATTACATGGGAGATGCCGGTGGAGTCCACTACAATTTGCGGGATGCGGTCCTCGCTCGGGTGGTCGGTCAGCCTCTTGTCATCGCACCAATAGAGCCCGTCGGGGGTCGACATATCCCGAGAAATCGAACTCTTGGTGGTACCGCCTCCGCTAACCGGTTGAACCGGATTAATAAAAATGCCGATGGTCAGCGCCAGCGCAACGCTCCATGCGATTACCCGTCTCACCATACTCCCCCCATTTCTTTCCTTTTATCTGAGAATCTATATAATTATTAAATAATATCGGTGAAAATTTTAAAATTCACATATAAAGCTTGTTGTAGATTGTTAATGTGCAGAACTTCAAAAGCATTTAAAAAGGGAAATCGAGTTGTGTGGTCTCCGTTCAGGAGGGATTGGGGGAATGGCTGGAAAGGCGCTGGTGATAGGTGGGGGGCCCGCTGGGCTACAGAGTGCCTGGGGTCTAGTGAGCGCGGGGGTCGAGACGGTGCTGGTCGAGAGGGCGCCGGTCCTCGGGGGCAACCTCTCGCATAACAAGTACCTATTCCCACTCAGGGAAGAGGCCTTCAAGCTGCTGCGTGAGAGGTACATGGAATTAGAGAAGTCGCCCCTCTTCACACTTCATCTCAACTCTCAACTCACCTCCCTGTCCAGAATGGAGAAGGGGTTCGAGGCTGTAATATCCACACAGCCAACCTATATAGACCAGAAGAAGTGCACGCTCTGCGGGGATTGCATCAGGGTCTGCCCCGCCGAGTTCGACGACCCAGAGAGCCTTTGGACAACGAAAAGGAGGGCGGCGCACCACCATCACGGCATCCCGGAGGTCTTCTTCATCGATAGGGAGTGGTGCAGGCCTGGCTGCCGCCAGTGCACTTCTGCCTGCACAGCCGGCGCGGTGAATCTGGATGCCTCCGGCACCAGTCTTGTCGAGCGGGCCGACGCGATAATCGTCGCCACCGGGATTGTCCCCTACGATATGAAGCTGCTCAGTGAGCTCGGCTACGGCCGAAGCCCTAATATAATAACCGGTTTAGAATTCGAGCTTCTATTCCGGCCCGGGGGACCGACGGGGGGCCGGGTGCTCAGGCCCTCGGACAGGACGGAGCCGAAGACCGTCGCCATCCTGACCTGCGTGGGCTCGCGCGACGAGAAGCACAGGCCCTACTGCTGCCAGGTCGGCTGCATGAACGCCCTCAACCAGGCCTACACGGTGAAGGAGCAGCTAGGTGAGAAGGTCGGGGTGTACGTTTGTTTCACGGACGTCCGGGCCCACGGGAAGTATTATGAGGAATTCTACAGAAAGGTCAGGGGCATGGGTGTGAAGTTCCTGAGGGGCAAGCCCTCCGAAGTACTGGTCAACCACGACGGAACCATCAGCTTCGACATTTTCGACACCGCCACCCACAAGCTGCTGAAGCTCAGGGCGGACATCGTAGTGCTGGAGCCCGCACTGGTCAACGGGGCGCCGGAGCTCGCAGATAGGCTGGGCATTGGGCTCGACAGGGAGGGCTTCTTCTCCACAGACATCGACTACCCCTTGCCCGTCAAGAGCACAGCACCCGGCATCTTCATAGCTGGAGCGGCCTCTGGGCCTAAGGACGTGGTCAGCGCAATGGCCCACGCGGCTGCGGCTACCCTGCTCGCTCTACACCACATCAAGACGACACGGGGGTCCGGTGGATAGCTGCCGAGAGCCCCTCCAATGAATTCATTCATCCGCTACGGTGGCATTCATCCGCTATGGGGGAGCGACCGGTGGTGCGGAAGCCCCTAGAGTTGGTCACGTGGTGGTGCATCTATGTGCCATCTTCGGGGTGGAAAACGTGACATCAACCCAGCCCAAGCTGCCTCGATATCACAAGCTTCTGAATCTCCGATGTGCCCTCACCTATCTCGGCGAGCTTCGCGTCGCGGGTGAGCCTCTCCACGGCATAGGCCCTGGTCTGGCCTGCTGGGCCCATCAGCTTGACGCAGGTCATTCCGTTCCGCGAGGCGACCTCGGAGGCCAGTAGCTTCGCCATCGCGCTCTCCTTCGTGTGGGGCATTTTCCGGTCCTTAAGGTCGGCGCAGCGGTACACTAGCAGCCTCGCGGCCTCCGTCTCGGCGGCCATCTGCGCCAACGCGAACTGCACAGCTTGTGAGCGGGCCAGGGAGTTCCCCTCAGGCTCCCTGAGGAACCGCATGCACTCGTCCAGAATTCCTTGCGCCATTCCCAAAGCGAAAGCGGCGATGCTGATTCTCCCACCATCGAGGTTGATGAGGGCCTGTCTGAACCCCTCGCCCTCCTTTCCTATCAGGTTCTCTTTCGGAACGGCGCAGTTCTCGAAGAACAGCTCGGCGGTGCTCGAGGCCCTGACCCCCAGCTTGTCCTCCAGCCCGCCTATTCTGAACCCCGGGGTCCCTCGCTCGACGATGAAGGCGCTGATGCCCTTCGTCCCCCTGCTCCTGTCCGTCGAGGCCATAATCACGAAGGTCGAGGCCAGATTTCCACTGGTGATGAAGAGCTTGCTGCCGTTGAGAATATACTCATTTCCTTTTAGAACCGCAGTGGTCTGAGTGGCCCCGGCGTCCGAACCCGCCCCTGGCTCGGTCAGGCCCCAGGCGCTAATGGCACGGCCGCTCGCGAGCGGCGGAAGATATCTCCTCTTCTGCTCTTCTGAGGCGAAGCTCGCGATATGCGCGTTTCCGAGCGAGTTGTGCGCGGCGAGGAACAGGCCAGTGCCCCCGCAGACTCTCGAGACCTCCTCGACCGCTATCACATAACTGAGGGTGTCGGTGTATGTTCCGCCGTACTCTTTTGGGACCGTCATACCCATGAGACCAAGGCTGGCCATCCGTGGGACAAGCTTCTCTGGGAAGCTCGAGCGGACGTCGTGCTCTGGAGCCACGGGTCTTATCTCCCTCTCCGCGAACTCCCTCACCCTTGCTCTCGTCTCCTCCTGCGCCGCGCTCAGCCTGAAGTCCATCTCCTTCCCGCGCCGTGGAAGAATGCGGGTCAATAAGAATATTTCGCAATCTTAGCGCCCCGTCGTGAATTTGGACTCTCCTCCTGGCGCACGCGAAGGGCCCGTGCTATCTACTAGCGCGGAAATTGGAAATACCATTTCTACAATGAGTAAAACGGGTGTCTCCGTGGGGTACAGGTTCTCCGCCCGCTCGGGAAGCGTTGAGGAGTCGGGTATAAGGAAGATGCTGGGGATGGCGAGACCCGGAGCGATAAACCTGAGCATTGGCGAGCCGAATTTCGATCCGCCCGAGAACGTCCGTGAGGCTCTGAAGAGAGCTCTCGACGAGAACAGGAACAACTATGGACCCTCAGCCGGAATTCCCGCGCTGCGTGATGCGATCGCGGAGCGCTTGCGGAGGCTCTGGAGGGAGGTCCGGCGGGAGAACATCGTGGTCACGGTCGGCGCGACGGAGGCCCTTTTCGCCGTGGCTTATATCCTGTATGAGAGAGGGGACGAGGTTCTGGTTCCGGATCCGGGCTTCGTTCTTTATGCCGCTCACGCCAAAATGCATGGCGCCACTCCAGTGCCCTACCCCTTGAAGGAGGAGAACGGCTACCTGCCCATCGACGAAGAGCTCAAGGAGCTCATCACCCCACGCACTAGGGCCATCGTCGTGAACTCACCATCGAATCCCACCGGCCGGACATTAAGCGCGGATGACGTCAAAGCGATTTGCGACCTGAGCAGGGACCACGACCTCGCGATCATCTCGGACGAGGTCTACGACGAGCTCGTGTTCGACGGGAGGCACGAGTCCTTCCTAGGGGCGGGAGAGAAGGTGATATACATCAACTCCTTCTCCAAGACCTACTCGACCACGGGCTGGAGGCTCGGCTATGTAGCCGCGGACGAGGAGGTGGCGAAGAGGGTGGAGAGGATCAGCTATCACCTTGTGGCGTGCCCGCCAACAATTACGCAGTATTCCGGTCTTGAAGCTCTCCAGCCCCGGACGATGGAGTTCGTCAAGGCGATGGTTGAGGAGTTCAGGGCAAGGAGGGACCTCATGGTCAAAGGCCTAAACGCCATAAAGGGCTTCAGGTGCCTCAGCCCCGAAGGGGGGATATACGTCTTTCCCGCCTTCTCCTTCAATCTCTCGTCGCATGAGCTGGCGATGAGGCTTGTGGAGGGAGGAGTCCTAACGGTTCCCGGCAGCGCATTCGGGAAGATGGGCGAGGGGCACCTCAGAATCTGTCTGGGCGCGAAGCGCGCCGAGCTGGAGGAGGGGCTGAGGCGCATCGAGGCCGCGACGGCTGGGCTGAGCAGAACCTACTGAGGCCGAGAGACGCAACCCGTGGCCACGAATTTCGGAAACCGCGGCCGGAGGGCCCGGAGCACGCTGGACGACTGGTGGGAATGGGTGATGGGGGGGACCAGAGAGGGAGCTAAGGGGGACTGAGCTGGGGCCTTAGTAAAATCTATGAGGCGATTAGCGATTAGGTTCTGATGGTATACTCCGATGCCCGCACGAGCCTTCGTTCCCCGGCCTGTGGTGAAGGACGACGCGGTCTTCAGCTTCAACTACGTACCCCCGTCCCTCCCGCACAGAGAGAAGCAGCTAGCCACCCTTCACTCCCTCTTCGCACCGGTACTGAGGTCTGGCGTCCCCCAGACCGCATTCATTACCGGGCACGTTGGAACCGGCAAAACGGTCCTGGCCAGAACCTTCTGCAAGGAACTTGAGGCCGGGGCCACCGGGACCGGTAGGAGCCTAGTCGCGGAGATGGTAAACTGCCGCAACCGTGATTCTCCTCCTGAGATTCTCCACCACCTTATTACCTCGAGGTTTCAGGAGCATCTTCAGGAGAGGGGATTCAGCGTCCCCCAGCTCCTCAACATCCTAAGGGGGAAGCTCCAGAAGGGCCGGACCCACCTCGTGGTCGTGCTGGACGAAGTCAACGCCCTTATCCGGAGGTCGGGCCCCGGCCTCATCTACAACCTCTGCAGAATCGATGAGGACACGGGCGCACAGGGGAGCGTTTCCGTTGTGCTCATATCCCAGATGACCGCCTGGGAGCTCCTCCACACCGACCCAGCCATCGCCTCAACCTTCAAGCAGAGCAACACCATCACCCTCCCGCCCTACAACGCGGATGAGCTGACCGATATATTGAGGATGAGGGCGGAGCTCGGTCTCCACGCGGGGACTTGGACGATGGACGTCGTCAGACTAGCGGCGGAGCTTGCAGCCTCGGAGGGTGGAGACGCCAGGCGCGCGATAGAGGTGCTCGAGGCCTCAGCCAGAAGGGCGGAGCAAGAGGGCCTCGACAGAATTCCTCCAGACTTCGTCGAGGCGGCGGCGGCCGCCCAGTACGGCGGCCTCCCTCTCGAGAGGCTCGACGGCCTCGAGCACCAGGCTCTGCTTGTGGCCCTGGGCATCGCTCGCGCGAGCCGGAAAAAAGCCTTCATCACCACCGGAGAGGCGGAGAGTGCGTATAAAGTTGTCTGCGAGGAGCGGGGGGTGACGCCCCTGGGCCACACCCAGCTCTGGAAGTACATCCGGCTGCTCGAGAGCCACGGAATAATAGATACCGCTGTGGAGAGGGAGGGGGGCTCCGGGACAACGACCAGAATTCTCCTGCATGACATCACTGGAGCTGGCCTAGAAAAGATGCTCGGCTTCTACCTGGACGGTAAGAGAAGATCCTCGGGGAGGTAAAATAGTGCGCTCTGCGAGACGCAGGGGCCTTCTGGCACTGACCGGCCTTCTCCTCGTCCTCCTGTTGGTGCTCCTCGCAACTGCCCTCCCTGGCGTAATCCTCAAGCCTCCCCGAGCTCATTTTATTCTAAGAATTGACCCGGGTGTAGGCCTAAACGCCGTCGCCCGTCTCATCAGTCTAGGGCCCAGGCTGACCGGGAGCATGGCAGAGGGCTCGGGGGCGGAGTACATCGCCCAGGAGTTCAGGGCCGCCGGTCTAACTGGCGTGGAAATCCTGGAGTACAATGTAACATGCTATGAAATCACCCGCGCCTCCCTCGCTCTCGTCCAGTACACGCGAGGTCCGATGGGCCTCATCCCGAACCCCATGGTCTCACCCCTGGTTTTCCAGCACAAAACCGACTTCACAATAGGCGGCTACTCCGGCTCCCGGACCCACGTCCGCTGGACCGACGACCTAGAGGTCGTGGACGTCGGCAACGGCTCCGACCCATCGGCCTACTCGACGACCGGTCTCCGCGGAAAGGCCGTAATTGCCACAAATGACGGCGAGCTGGACAACACCGGTCTCCTACTAATGGCGTGGGAGCACGGCGCGTCAGCCTGCATTATTCACAATGTTGTGGTAAATAAAGAAATCGGCTATCCTGCAATAGGGTTCAATCACAATGCCAAGGACCCCTCCGGCCACTGGATTCCCCTCCCCGAGAACTACACGGACGGAGGTCCTGACATTCCATCGATAATGGTCTCGCGCGAGGCGGGCCAGATTATCAAGGAGGGCATCGCCAAGAACTCAAGGGTTCGGGTGGATGTGGAGGTCGTCATCGAGAAAAGGCCCTGCCGCGTTGTCGTGGGGGACAAAAAAGGGTCCGGGCAGCCAGACAAGCTCATAATGGTCGGCGCCCACCACGACACCGTCTACTGCAGCCCGGGCGCTGTCGACAACACGGTCGGGGTCGCCTGCACAATTGCGATAGCGCAGCGCATCGCAAAGCTCCACACGGAGAAGACCGTACGCTTCATCACCTTCGGGGGGGAGGAAGAAGGGTTACTGGGCTCGTACGAATATTATAAAGAGCACGTGGATACCCTGAAGGGAAAGCTGGAGATGATGCTCAACCTCGATATGTCTCATGTCGACAAAAAGAGGGACCACAGGCTGCCAATAGTGGTCTCGGAGGAGCAGTACATCCCGGTGCTCGAGGAAATAAAAAGAGAGGCTTTTGAGCAGCTTCCCCAGCTATCCGGATATGAAGTCTCCTTTCACAGAGGGAATCTCACATCATCTAGTGACATGGCCACATTCGCCCTTGAGGGCTATAAAGTGGCGTCGTGTTGGGGAAGCGGATGCTGGGAATACCACACCCCCAAGGACACACCCGAGCATATCAACCCCGAATCCTTCCTTCTCGTGGGGGCAATTTATGGCTCATTTGTCCTGCATCTCGCCGGGGCTACGGATTGATTTTTATAATATTTTTTTACAGTGTTGTTAATATTTTTGATAATTAATTTAGTACAATTCTTTTCAATCATTCCGAGCCTGGTAACAGACTAAGCGCGAAAGACCATTAAGCCATTCATCACATACCCACTCTCACATCGCGGGCAAATCGGATGATGATGGACAACTGGGAACAAGTATATGTTCGCGTTTGTCTATCTACCAGACCGGACGCCGCAGCGATGGGTTGATAACGGGGGTGTTGGCACGAGCATGACAGAGCGCCGCTCCATCGAAGGAGGGAGGGGTACGACAAGAAGCGTCGGCAATTGTTTTGAGATACCCACGGCCTTCAAACATATAAAGATGGAGGTATCGCCCAATGGCAAGGCGGTGCTGGAAAGGAGGTACCTTAAGAGGGACAATGAGGGGAGGGTGGTCGAAACCCCGGAGGAGCTCGTGTGGCGCGTGGCGCGGACCATAGCCTCGGCCGAGAGGATTTATGGAAAGAACGAGGAAGAGGTCGAGGCCTTGGCCGCCGAGTTCTATAAAATTATGGCCCGGCTCGAGTTTCTGCCCAATAGCCCGACCCTGATGAACGCCGGGAGGGAGCTCGGTCAGCTCTCCGCATGCTTTGTTCTCCCGATCGAGGATTCGATGGAGAGCATATTCGACGCGCTCAAGCAGACCGCCCTGATACACAAGAGCGGCGGAGGCACGGGCTTCTCCTTCTCGCGCCTCCGGCCGGCCCACGACATCGTCGCGTCCACAAAGGGCGTCTCTAGTGGCCCGATATCCTTCATGGAGGTCTTCAACGCCGCCACTGAAGCGATAAAGCAAGGAGGGACAAGAAGAGGCGCCAACATGGGCTGCCTGAGGGTGGACCACCCGGACATACTCGAGTTCATAACCTGCAAGAGGCAGAGCGACCGGCTGAACAACTTCAACATATCGGTCCTAATCACCGACAGCTTTATGAGGGCGCTGGAGAGAAACGAAGAATATGATCTCATCAACCCCAGGACAAAGAGGGCAGAGAAGCGCTACTCTGCGAGAAAGGTGTTTGAGCTGATTGTGGACTCTGCCTGGAGAAACGGGGAGCCGGGCGTTATATTCATCGATAGAATCAACGCAGACAACCCTACACCTGCGCTGGGTGAGATCGAGAGCACGAACCCCTGCGGGGAGCAGCCCCTTCTCCCGTACGAATCGTGCAACCTCGGCTCCATAAACCTCGCTCGAATGGTCAGGACCGTGGACGGGAGGACTGAGGTTGACTGGGAGAAGCTGCGCGCGACCGTTAGGCTCGCAGTCAGGTTCCTGGACGATGTTATTGACGTCAACCGCTACCCCTTCGAGCAGATAGAGAAAATGACCAAGGGGAACAGGAAAATAGGCCTAGGCGTGATGGGCTTCGCCGACCTGCTTTTCCTCCTTGACATCTCCTACAACTCGGAAGAGGCGCTAACGCTCGGTGAGAGACTCATGCAATTCATTGACGATGAGGCCTTCGCAATGTCGGTGGAGCTGGGGAGGGAGAAGGGTAGCTTCCCCAACTTTGAGAAGTCGATTTACTCCTCAAAGGTCAAGCACCTGCGAAACGCCACGCGCACCACCATTGCCCCCACGGGGACCATCAGCATAATCGCTGGTTGCTCTAGCGGTATTGAGCCCCTCTTTGCAATCGTCTTTGTCCGGAGGGTGATGGATGGAACCGAGCTTGTGGAGGTCAACCCGATATTCGAGCGGAGAATAAAGGAGGCGGGGCTCTATAGCGAGGAGCTGATGAGGGAGATTGCCAGGAGGGGCAGCCTGCGAGAGCTCACGCAGTTGCCCGAGGAACTCAGGAGGGTCTTCGTCACCGCCCACGACGTCCCCCCCTCCCAGCACATCAAGATGCAGGCAGCCTTCCAGAGGCACACCAACAATGCGGTATCAAAAACGGTGAACTTCCCCCACTCCGCCACTCCCGCCGACATTGAGGAAGTCTACCTGATGGCCTACAAACTAGGCTGCAAGGGCGTCACGGTATACCGGGACAGGAGCCGCGCGGCTCAGGTCCTGAACATAGGTGAGCCTGCGCGGGATGAGGAGAAAGGGCAGGAGAGGGCTCAGGAGAAGAGAATAACACCGAGACCACGGCCGATCGAGACCACGGGCGTGACCTTGAAGACGGGGACGGGCTGCGGGAACCTGTATATAACAATTAACAGAGACGAGAGCGGGATGTGCGAGGTGTTCGCCACGATGGGCAAGTCGGGCGGCTGCGCCGCGTCTCAGATAGAAGCGATTGGCAGGCTCACCTCACTGGCCCTGAGAGCAGGCGTGGACCCGGGCTCAATAGTGAAGCAGCTCAAAGGAATCAGATGCCCGTCCCCCCTCCTCGGACGTGGAGGAATGACGTACTCCTGCGCCGATGCGATTGGAAAGGCGATAGAGAGGGCGATGAGGAGGGAGGAGGGGGTTGTGCAGGAACCTCCGCAGGAGACCACCCTGGACGCATTCGCAACCCACACCAATAGCACTGGGGGGAACGTCGTCGGCGCCTGCCCCGAATGCGGCGGTCCTCTCACCCACGAGGCGGGGTGCATGGTGTGCAAGTTCTGCGGGTACTCCAAGTGTGGGTGATGAAAAAACCCACCTACCCCTTCGACAATACCCAGCCTCGATCCGTACCACCTATCTATCTCTATGGCCCGGCTCGCGGGGACCTCCGTGTGCTTAGCTCTATCTTATCCACCCCGTCTCCCTTTCCACCTCTCTTTAGCAAGCCTCAGGGCCTCCAAACCGGGGAGCGTCTTTCCAAGAATGAACTCCTCTAGTGCACCCCCTCCCGTCGATATGTAGTCGAACCTCTGCCTCAGGCCAAGCCTCTCTATTGCCGAAGTTGTGTGGCCTCCGCCCGCAACCCTGTAGGCCCCGGAATCCGCGATAGCCCTCAGCAGAATGGTGGTACCCAAGTCGAAGGGTGGTTTCTCGAAAAGACCCGCAGGCCCGCTGACGAAGACCGTGCCGGAGGCCCTGACCAGCTCCGCAAACCGCTCAGCAGTATGAGATGATATATCCAGCAGAGGCCGCTCCACGGGGAGCTCCTCGAGCCCAAGCTCCCTTCTTTTTCCGCCATCATCCATAGCGAAGCCGTGGGGGAGGAACACTCTCTCCCGGTGCTTTTTTAAAATCTCCCCAGCCGCTCCGACAGCCTCTGGTTCCCTCGCCACAACCTCCTCCATCGGTCCGCCCAAGCTCCTGCCCTCCGCTCGTAAAAAGGGCATCGGGACGAGGCCTGTGAGAAGGACGCGATCCGCCGTTCCAGTGTCGAGAAGATGGGATATAAGGGTAGTTGCGTCGTAAAACTTAGCGCCGCCGAGAACCACGGTGAAGGGGCGGCGCGGGCTGCGGAAGACCTTGGTCATCGCTGTTACCTCGGCGTCAAGTAGCAGCCCCGCCGCGCTCGGCAGGACCATGGGGAACCCGACCAGAGAGGCTTGGGACCTGTGCGCCGCAGCGAAGGCATCGTTGACGAAGAAATCGGCCATGGGCGCAAGGGCAGTCACGAGTTCCGAGCGCGCGTGCTCTTCGGGGGTCTTCTTTGCGGTCTCCCCTTCCCAGCCCCTCACGTTCTCGAGCATCAGGGCCGCGCCCGGCTTCAGGCCTTTTATCGCCTCCTTGGCTCTCTCGCCCATCAGATCAGGGACGAACGCTACTGGAATACCAATTTCCCTGCGAATTGCGGTCGCGTGCTTCTCGAGGGAGCAGAAGTCCCAGTCGCCCTTCCTGCCCTGATGGGCGAGGATGACCACGCGGGCTCTCCTTTCTAATAACCTCCTCAAAGTGGGTTCAATTGAGCGAATTCGCGTGAGGCTCGCGAGCTCGAGGGTGCTTCTGTCGAGGGGAGAATTAATATCCACTCTGAGGAGGACGGTCTTGCCCTCAACGTCCAGCTCGTCCAGTGTAAGGTACTCCTTCTCCGGTAGGTTGTCTGGTCCCATCCTGCCACCCGCCCGCCCCCACAGGTCTGGAAATATAAAAGGGCTGTGCGGGGGCCATGGAAGGGGGCTCAGGCGACGCCACAAAAGCTGGACTGCCGGGGATGCGTCTTAGGAATTCATGGGGGCGAGGGCTTCCTGCCTCGAAATTCGGTTCCGGGCGAGCTGGTATACAAAGAGGGCCATGGCTGCCAGGGTCATTGCGGACGCTAAAAACATCATCGCAGTGTAATTGCCAGCTGCTCCCGAGACCGCCCCTCCGAGCACGGGGCCGAGAATTCCGGAAAGGGAGATCGTGGAGCCCACTAGTCCAGTGGAGGTTGCGACCTCTGCGCTTGTCTCTGTGACGAACCTCAGGCCTCCGATATAAAGGCAGGACCAGGCGATTCCGACTATGAGCCAGGGGGCGACGAGCAGTCTGACTTCCGTCGCTAGCGGAAAAAGGAAGAAACTCAGTGAGCTTAGGAGGAGGCCAACCGCGAAAGTTCGAGAGCTGGAGAATCGGTCGAGGTGGTACATCGAGATGAACTGGGTAAAGGCGTTGAGGGCGTAAAGGGCCCCGATCTCAAAGGGCATGGCTCCGAGAAGGCTCATGTGTATAGGCATCGTGGCCCATACGGCGCTTGCGCCAGTGTGCCTTATTAGGAGTGCACTGTAGACGGGAAGGTTGCGCTTTATCACAGCCGCGGGAAACAGGGGCACGATGAGCCTTCTCTCGGGAACGGTCGGGAGTGTGAGGGCAATTGCGAATGAGATTGTGAAGAAAATAGCGCTCGCCACGAAGGCCTGCCATATCGAAGCCAGCGCTCCGGCGACGAGCGTCCCCACGCCCCATCCCAGTGAACCCCAAGAGACCGTTTTCCCCATCCTGCGACCCGTCTCGGAGATGTAGGCCAGAAGCGCTGGTGGGTAGATGCCACCCGCGAATCCGACAAGGAATCTGGCAGCTGCGAGCTGTGCAGGGGTGCGGGCGAGAATCTGCACGGGTGCCGCTATAGCGGAGAGTAGAAGGCCCCCAAGAAGGAAGAACCTGAGTCCGCGGACATCCGCCTCCCTTCCGAAGAGATACTGGGAAAGGAAGCCGGCGGCTCCGTTCAGTGAGACTATCGCCCCGACCTCGAAGTCCCCTGCGCTGAGCTGCTTAGCGAGGATGGGGATGAAAAGCGAGGATGAGAAGGCTGCGGACTGGGATAGGAGCTGGACGGATGCCACCCGCACCAAGACCATCACCTTCCTCTGCACCAGGCCTCGCTGCGGGCTGTCCCAATGAGGTGGCTCTCGCTTCCCTCTCCCTCCATCGCCTCTCTTTTCCTTCTAATTCTCTCCTTCTGCCTCAACCCCGCCCCGCGACACGGGGCCCCTTCCGCCAAGCCCCATCCCTCCCTCAGTCCTTTTCACCCTTCACACCCCCGCACCGGTGACCAATATAAAATCGTTTCGGAGCCGGGCATGATAAAAAGGTGGTTGACAGCGTGGGGGCCTTCCCGCGGGCTCGCGCACCGCAGTACAGACCCCTACGCAGACGGGCTTAACTTCCGGGTTCGGAACGGGACCGGGTGTTTCCCCGCCGCTATGGCCGTCAACCAAATACCAAAATGATGAGGGGGTTATTAAGGTTTTGTCATGGAGGAGTTCCTGTGATATCCCATAAATACTTGCTCTCGGAGAAATTACCTGGGGCCATGAGCAAACTTTCATATAGAGATGTCCGAGAAATCATCAGGCGCTCCAATAAAGGAGATATCTCGGACTGTCGCCTAT
>JAWCLH010000037.1 GCA_038851035.1 Thermoplasmata archaeon | reverse complement strand
ATCTTTGGCGGTTCAGGTCAGATACATAAGTCTAGTTTTTGCACACGGTACTAGATCATGACTGAGAACCGCCATCCCTAGTCTGCACCCACGTCCAATACGACAGTGAACTCATCTTAAAAAATGGGACTGCTGCGTGTTCTGCTCCTACGGGAGCGTGAAGTGCCCGCCCCGGCAATAGCGGGCTTTTTAATGCGGCGCGGGGCCCTGCTGGAATAATGCGCAGGCTGTCGGGCCGCCGGAATTCTCAGCAGAAAGCCCAGAGCCCGCCCCCGCCCGGAGGAGCGCTGCGCCCGGCCGGTAAGCCCCAGCCGGCTTCCCGCCCCGCGAGCCTCCGTCTCCTCCGGAGGCCCCCCGCCCGCGGGTGGCCACCAGTCCCCGCTTCCTTTTCTTCCCGAATGCCTTTTTTCCGCCCTCACCAACCATTCTGCCTGGAGGCCCTTTTTCCGCCCCGGCCCCCTTTCTCCCCGGAGACCTTTTCCCCCGCCCCGTGCCCCCTTTTCTGCCCGGGGTCTTTTTATAGAGCGGAGCCCGGGCCATCTCCGGGCCCCGGCGAGCGCCCCCCTTCCCCCTCCTTGAGGCGTCTCATGAGCTCCCCGGGGTCGAAGCGGAGGGTCTCATCTGGGCGATTGCTGAATCTGCTGGAGGAACTGCGAGGTCTGCTCTCTGCCGCCGGACGGGCCGGGACCGCACAATCCGAGCCGATAACGTTATATCGCACCGGGTTCAATATGCGTGGGGGAAGGATGACGCTGGGAAAGGTGAGGAGGCTCGCCGCGGTCTCCGCCCTCCTGTGGATAATCGTGGCCCTCTACGCCGCCTGCATCTTCCAGCTCTCGAGCGCGCCGATTCAGGAGCAGCCGGGGGGCGTGCAGGGCGTCCACGAGACCGTGAACCGGACCGTCGAGACCGTCGGGGGCGAGGGCGCGACCGCCCACACGCCCGACGTCGAGCACTTCCTGATCTATCTGGGGTTCGGGTTCCCGGTGGGGGCGGCCGTGGAGGTCACGAGAGTCCTGAGGCGCTCGCGCCGGGCGGCCGCGGACGGGGGCCGGAGCTCGTGGAGCGGCCGGGCGCGGGCAGTACGGTCCGCGCGTGGCGCCTCCACGGGCGCCGAAGGGGAGGCGGGGAGCGGTTCTGTGCGGCCGGAGGGAGACGCCTCCGCGCGCGGTGACCCGCGCGGGGCCTCCGGGGCCGGCGAGACGCGCTCGCCCAGGGGTTATGGCGGGGGAGGTGACACTGCGCCCGGGGCCGGAGGGCCGGGCGGCTCCGGGGGCGAGGAGGAGTCGCCCGCGAGTCCCGGCGGGGAGGGCGGCGCGGCGCCACCGCGCGGGGCCGGGAATTCGGACATTCCGCGGAAGCTCGCCGCAGGCTGGTCCGGGAATGGGACAAAGGTATCTCTCGCTCTCTCAACATTGTTCATATTCCTCTACGCGATTTCTGACGAGGTCCACCAGTATTTCGTTCCGATGAGGGAGGCCTCGGTCATTGATGTTCTCATAGACACGGCCGGGGGCCTCATAGGGGTCGCGGCGGTGCTGCTGAGCATCCGGGCTCTGGCCGGCCCGGTCAATCAGCGCGGAAAACAGGGCGGGGGGGCCTGATTTTTCCGGCCGCGGGGTTACTTGCGGTCCCCGGGAACTTCTCCGGGGGCGCTCAAAATAGAGAGGAGCCCGGGCCACGTCACCCCGGAGCGGTGGGTTTAAATTCCCTGAAATGGATTGGGCGGCTGCGGGGGTGCGGGAGTGGGTGATTCACGAGGGCAAGTCAGGCGCATCACGGGTGATTTTTTCATTCACATCGGCGCCGGCGGCGCCCTGCTCTCGTTATTCTGGGACGTTGTATACAGGGGCAGGCCCCTGGACACGAGCGCGATCGGGCCCCTCAAGCTCGCGGGCATCGGCGCGGGACTTGTGATAATGGTCGCCGGCCTCTGGCTGCGCTTCGGGAGTGCAGAGGCCACTCCGCGGCTGGCCGCGGCGCTGTCAGGGAGGCCCCGGAGGGTCGCGCCGCTCCCGGAGGCGGTCCCTGAGGCGGAGGGGGCGGCCGGGGAGAGGGTTATCGGGACTGGGGATGCTGCTGGGGCTGCTGCTCTAGAGCCCGCGAGGGCCGCCGAGGAGGGGGTTGCTCCGGCGGAAATCGCGGATTCGATTCCCGTCGCCGAGGCCATTCCCGTTGAGGAGGGCGCGGGGGACTCCATCGAGGCCGCGGCCCTTCCCGCGAACGGGCCATCCGGGGCGCCGCGTCGCCCGGACCCGCGCGCTGGGTTCTGAATACGCGCCCCTCTGCGCGTCCGGAGCCCGCCCGAGGGCCGCGCGGGATGAGAAGCTCAGTGGCACGGGGGCGCCGCAGAATTCGCGGGTTCCGGTCTACCTGAATTTCTTTGCAACGTCCTTCTCGTCGCGGATGTTGATTCTCTGCTCCTTGCGGACGGCCGCGAGCGCTCTCTCAACTGCCGCAAGACCCGCCTGCAGGCCCCTGTTGTACCCGGAAACCCATATGCTCATCTCGGCCTTCGTCAGCTTCCTCGTCCTCGGTCTCGGCATATCATCACCTGGGGATGCATCCATTATTTATTATTAATGCTTTATTGTCTTGGATGTGAAAAATATATATACTGGTTTTATCAAGACCTCCGTCGCTGGAGAGGTTTTTTCGTGAGCCGAATTGCGCGAGCCTCCGTAAATAAACGGTGGTGTTTATGCGCGGCGCCCGCACATGCCCCACGAGCGTGACGACCACGACAGGTCCGCGATATCGTTGCCAGGAGGTCCGGGCCTCAGCGCGCGGGGGGACCCGCGCCTGGCGCGCGCGCAGGGGCCCTGAGGACGAATCTGTACATCAGATACCAGAAGATTCCTATCCACCCGAGAAATATCAGCGTGCCGGCGTTCTCGTGGACCGAAAGCATCGCCTCCCTGCCCCAGTGCACGCCCGCGAGGACGATGATCGTCATCCTAAGGAGGTTCGCGAGATAGGCCGTGAGAATTCCGAGGAAGAGCGCGGCTACTATTCTGGCGTCCATTCGCGGGTTCTCGACGAGCATGAATGCGACGAATCCGGAGATGAAGAGGAATAAAGAGTCGAGCCCGGCGCAGGCGGTCGAGATTCCGAGCGACTCGTACCTCCCGTCGCTCATCTGAAACGTTACATAAATGCCGTGTGCCCGTGCGTGGACGCCAGTGAGGCTGACGAGCGCGGCGGTGGGAGCGCCCAGAAGTGCCTCGACGAAACCCCCGGGGAGCTCTATGGTTCCCGTGGCGAGCCTGTAGAGGCCCATCGGGACGACCATAGTCAGGGTGAAGAGCGCAACCAGAATCAGGGCGAAGTCCCTCTCCTTTCCGTAGGATGGCGGAACCAGCGGATAGAGGAAGAGCACCGCCGCCAGCGCCCAGAGGGTCCAGTCTTGCGATAGGAAGACCGATGATTTCGCGATCAGAAAGTTCCAGACGAGGTCGAGGGCGAGAATTCCGGCGGCGAGAATGGGGAAGAGCGGCACCAGCCTCCCGTTGAGCGTGAGTTTTTTTATCAGTCGGTGCGCTAGATCCGTCCTCTCTTCGCCGCCCGCGGGCGATACTAGCGCCGTATAGAACGCAATGCCCGCGCCCGCGAGAATCAGCCCGATCCCGAGCCATCTGGCCCAGAGCAGATGCGTCAGCCACTGCAGGTTGACGCCGACGAAGGCCAGAATCAGGCCCGCGGCCTGCGCGAGTCTAGTTCTGGGCCGCGATGCCGTTTTCTTCGAGGAGCGGGGGCCACGTCGGGCCGCTCCCTCCCGCCTTACCGTGCGGTCATGGTCCGCGGGCATCGTTACCCAATTCCCCCCACCGAGTCATGAGCTCGCCCCCGGACCCATTTCTCCGGCATGGAAATCCACCATTAACTCGGCGCTCGCTGAGGAGGTCATAATCATTGGGCGCGCCCGCTGACCCCCCCCGTCTCGCTCGCCGGTCCGCTGTCCCTCCCGGAATTCTTCTTCCCGACCCTTTTCACCGTCTCCCTGAGCCATTCCAGCGCCTCGCCGCTCCAGAACCTCCCGAAGCGCAGCCAGTGGTCGTAGGCCTCGTCCCATCCGCCGGGCGTGACCAGCCCAGGGGTGCTGGTCTGGGGCCTCGGGTGGACTTCCTTGAGCAGCTCCTCGGCCACCCTCGGGAGGAGCCTGACGGCCTCCTCGAGGAGCTCCGTGGCCTCCTTCTTCGCCCCCGCCCTGAACATCGCCAGAGGCCTGCCGTAGACCATCCCGGGGAGCCTGTCGTCGGGGAAGCGCTCCGCGAGCCTCACGGCCGCGCCGAGCCTGTCGGCGTCAAGGTGAATCTCCATCAGCAGCTCGCGCACCCCCTGCTCGTCGCTCGGGTTGAGGCGCATCAGCTCCTCAAGCACCTCGCAGGCCTCGTGCCTCCGGCCCATCTCGTGGAGGATGCAGCCGAGGCCGTGTGTGAGCCTGAGGAATGGCCTGTTGCCCGGGTGCTTCCATGGCAGGGTGTTCTCACCGGCCCAGAAATCGGGCGGCAGGGCGGCCTTGCATAGCTCCACTCCTTTCTCCCAGAGCTCGAGTGCATCGCGCGTGTGGCCGGTGGCGTCGAGAACTATCGCAAGGTGATGCATCGCGTCCGCGTGGTACGGGTCGATGGCGAGCGCCTTTCTAAAGCGCGCGCCTGCAGTGGCGTGCCTGCCCCTCATCAGGTACCTGCAGCCCGAGAGGAAATAGGAATTCCGGGGCCTCTCGGCGAAGGCCCAGGCGCCGTCGCCCGCCGGGGCGGCGGTGAGCGGGGGCGGTGGGCCGTCTCGGTCCGCGCGCGGCCTCCTCCCCCTCCTCCCCCTCAGCGCCCTGAGCCCAACCAAAGGTCCGGAGGGCTCGGGCTCCCTTCTCCTCCTCATATCAGGAACCCCCGCCGAGCCTCCTGACGAGCTCCCTGTGAATCACCCTGACCCTCTCCACCTGCCCCTTGGCCGCAAAGCGCTCGTAGAAGCCTTCGCGCCTGAGGTCGGCGGCGAGGGCCGCCCAGCCCTGTATCCGGGAGGTGAAAACGCTTGCGCTCCTCAGTTTCCGCCACTCCCTCCTCACATCCTCCATCGCGAGCAGGTTCCCGAGCGTCCTGACCAGCGCCTTTATGCAAACGGAGGTGTTGAGCATGTATTTCTCGCTGCCCCAGATCTCGCCGAAGGTCGCCCGGACGGCCCGGAAGTACTCGATGAACAGCTCCGGCGCTCGCCCCCGTCTCTCCCAGCCGTACTCCGAGGCGATGAACCTGTGGATGCTCCTCGCGCCCTCAGCCGCGCCCGTGCCGGGCGGCCTCCCCCTCCTCCCCCTCCTCTCCTCGGCCTCGGCCTCGCCCGCCCGGCGCGGGTCGACCAGGCGGTAAATCTCGTTGTAGAGCTCGGACTGGAGAATCCACTTGTCCTGCCTGCTCCTCCCGCCCAGACGGTTTATCTTGTAGCGAAGGGGCGAGCCCTGATTTTCATAGAGCTCCCTAACTATCCATGCCGCCCACTTCTTCTCGGGCGTCGCGCCGTACGTGACCTTCTCCATCAGGTCGACGAGATGGGAGCGGTTGATGCGGGTGTGGGTGGAGTTGATGATCACGAACATCTCGGCGGCGAAGTCCTCCTGCCTTCCATCGAAGATTATCGCGGGGACCTCCACCGACTCCGCGAGCTCCGGGTGCTTGGAGGCGAAGAGGCTCAGGCCCGCAAGCCTGTGCTGGCCGTCAATGATGATGAAGGGGCGCGAGGGCTCGGAAAGGTTGCCGAGCGCGGTGTAGCCCCCGAGGGGCTGGAAGTCGAGCCTCTCGTCGGTGTAGAGAAGAACCGGCCCGGGAATCATGGGCTGGGACTGGGCGTTCTCGTAGAAGTTTAGGATGTCCCTGACCTTCCTCCGAATCAGGGCCCTCTGGAACGCGGCGTCGCTTTTCTCGACGCCCCTGATGAAGGCGGCAATCTCCTCCTCGCCTGGTCTCGCGGGCTCTTCGGCGCCGCCGTAGTCCCTGCTCAGGAATCGGACCCTGTGCAGGATGTCTGGGGCGCGATAGCTCACCATATAAAAAATTCCGTCTTTCTGAGCCACTCTGAGGGCGAGCACGCTCGGCACCCCAACGACGAACTGAAAATCCGCCTCTCCGTATTTAACCCTTTTGCTGCGGCACTCGACCCGCGCCGACGGCCGCGGCGGCGTGGAAATTACTGCAGCACAATCACTGACCCCACTCACTCCACGCCCATGAAATCCTCGAGCCTGCTCTTCCTGATGGGCCCGTTCTCGAAGAGGGACTCGACCGCCTTCTCCATCAGCGCTACCCTCTGCCTCGTGTAGTCCCCAACCGCGTACTTCTCGGCCATCCTCTTGGCGAGCTCGATGTACTTCTTCACGCTCCTCTCGTGGACCGTCAGGACCAGCTTCGACCCGCACCTGTGGCACAAGCCCGTCAGCGGGACCCTCCGATACTTTACGCCGCACTTGGCGCAGCGGACCATCTGCTTGCTGAACCTTTTCAGGTTCCCGATGATGTCGGGGAGGAGGTGGGTCTCGATCACCCGGGCCGCCATGTCGGGCACGTCCACGGCCCTGAGCTTCTGGCCGAGGGAGAACTGGGCCTCCATCTTCTTGGTCGTGGCGCCGAGGGTCTTGTAGGCGCTTTCGCGCGGTCCGTCGCCGATGTCGCCGCTGTCGTGGGTGAAGCAGAAGCCCTCGTACTGCGCCGGGGTCCCGAGCCTCCTGCCGACGGTGTCGATGAGCGCCTCCAGCTCCCTTGGGTGGGCGTTCCGGCGCGCAGCCTCGTAGAGTTCGAGGGGGTAGGAGGGCCCGACGTCGAGGTTCAGGGCCTCCTTGTCTATCTCGCTCGGGTCGACGATGGCGGAGAGCACTAGGGGCGCGTCCATCCTGCCGCCGCGCTTGACGGGAAGGAAGGACTCGGAGAAGTTCAGGAGGGCGTCCATGAGAAGGATGACGCAGTCCTCGTCGCCGTCGCAGTTGCGCCTCTTGGCGGCGTGGAAGAATGGGTGGGCGTAGCCCACGAGCGCGCTGGTGTAGCCGATGAGCCTCCCCAGAACGCCCGCGGAGGTGTGGGGGGCGAGGCCGATGACGAGGTGGCCTATGAGGTCCTCGGGCGAGGAGGCGCAGTAGAACGGCTCGAGGCCGTAGACCTTCTCCAGAAGCTCGTCCACGAAGCGCGAGACCTGCAGGAGGTAGAGGCCGCAGTTCCGCGAGACGATGACGTCCTGCGGCCTGAGCTCGACGAGCTGGTCGGGGCTCTCGAGCGGGGCGCCGGTGTAGTCGGTCTCGTAGCCCAGCTCCTTCATCCTCTCGACTGTGATGGAGAGCTCGCGCGGCCTCACGTGGGTCACGGGCGCGTCCGTCATGTCGAACCTCGCGGTCCCGTCCTTGAACACGAAGACACCATGCTTCGCCCTGAGAATTCCCTTCTCGAGAATCTCAGGGGTCCTTTGCCCCGAGGTCAGGCCCTGAACGCCCTTGATCTCGGGCAGGGTGCCCTCGTGGAGCGCTCTGGCGGCGGCGCCGAGCAGGGACCTGACGTCGATGGTGTGCTTCTCCTCGGCCCTGCCAATGCGCTGGGGCACAGGCTCCGTTCTGCCGCCGCAAGAGCAGGCCGGGAATATCCCCGTCGCGCCGCATTCCCGGCACCTCCTGAGCCCGACATTGACCTCGACCTCGCCGGCCTCCGCGGCCTTGCTCAGGAGCCTCTGCGGGCCTCCAGCCTCCCCGACGGGGAAAATGACGTGGGGCGGGGGCTTCATCCTCCTCTCCCGGGCCTTCTCGGGCCTGCCCATCCTGGCGCCGATGCGCGTGGGCCCGCGCTTCTCGACCCTGAGCCCCGACAGCGCGCGAACGAGCTCCATCGGGCCCGCGAAGTCCCCGGCGGCCCGTAGCGCCGCCTCCGCGCCCTCCCTGAGCGAGAGACGCTCGCCGTCGGGCTTGAGGCCGAGGCAGCGAACCAGAGGCAGGGCGCAGCGCTCCAGGATATAGAAATCCCTCTCGATGTGCAGGGCACCGAGCAGAATCAACAGCTCCTTCAGCTCCCGCGACTTGGGCAGGAGGAGCCGGCCGGCCTCGAGCCTCCCACCCTCGAGCACCAGCCCCGAGAGCCTTCGTATCTGGGCTGGGCTAAGGTCGTGCCAGAAGAGGTTGTGGTCGGGGTGCAGGGGGACGCCGAGCCTCTCGCTGAGCTCGAAGGCCTCCTCTGGAGATGGGTGGCGGTAGCGCGAGACGTCCTCGCCTGGGCCGAGGCGGGCCGCGAGCTCCTGCGAGTACCACTCCCAGCAATAGGCGCCCTCGAGGAGAATGTGGTTGTTCTCTGCGAACTCACCGAAGGGGACGAGAATCTCGCCGAGGTCCGTGACGCGCTCGACCTCCTTTCTCACCGCTCGGGCCTCCTGTGCGCTATTCACCTGGACGAGGTCCCCGCTCTTCAGCAGCACTATTGGTCCCTCGATGCTGTCGCAGGGCGTCACTGCAGACGCCTTCCCGGGCCTCTCTATCTTGAGCTGGGTGCCCACGGCGAGGAACTCGTCGAGCAAGACCATCGTCGCGGGGTTGATCGAGAGCGCGGCGAGCCCCGAGGTGCGGGAGCGGCCATAGCGCAGCCTGAAGCCGCCGGGTCGGCTCGGGTGCGAGAACACCGGCCTGCCCGCGATCAGCTCCTTGATGTACTTCTCGCTGGGGAGGGTCTGGGCCTGGAGGCTCGCGTCGGCCTCGCCCGGCCCCGCTCTGGAGACGAGAGCGCTTAGGAAGTCCCAGCCGTCTATGCCGAGCCTGCGGACGTGCCTGAGAATCTTCGGCGCCTTAAGGCAGAGGCCCTCCGCAATCACGAGGCACGCCCCGCCGCGAATTCTGTTGGTCTCGATGTCCTTGATGTCTCTGTAACCCTGGACCTCGGCCTCCTCGGTCCCCTCGCCGTCGATGCAGACGGGGCAGCCCGAGACCACAAGCTCTATCTCATCGCTCGTGGGCGTGTACTGCAGGTGCTGGACCTGCTTGTAGAGTGGAATCTCCTCCTTGAACCTCTCGATCTCCTCGCGTGTGGCCCTATAGCCCGTTAGCCCGAGCTCCCTCCGCACGATGTCCGCGAGAAGCACGCTCAGCGCCTGTGCCCCGCCCCCGGCTGAGCGAATGGGGCCGGCGTAGAGGACCGCAGCGGACCGAGAGCCGCCGGGGCCCGGCCTGAGCCTGACACCCACGACGCCTTCGAGAGGCGCAACCACGACGCCTTCAGTCAGTATCGCGAGCCCGGTCCGAATCGCCTGATACATCGCTTCTTCGACGCCCGACGCACTCAGCTCGCGCGCGAGCTCGCTCGCGATCGCGATGGCCGCCTCCTCCCTGTTGCCCGTTCTTGCGAGGAGCTCGCGAATTCTCGCCGCCACGCCCGGCGGGCCCGTGAGCGACTCGACGCGAGCCGCCAGGTCCTTCGCAAGGGGAATCTCGACGTGGGTCTCGGGGTCTAGGCCCCGGGCCCTCGCCCTCTCGGCGATGGCATAGCAGGCCCTCGCGCCCTCCTCGAGCGCCTCGAAGTAGCGCCTCATCTCTTCGCTGCACGCTGGGAGGCCCTCCATGCGCCCGCCCTGCCGTTCCGCGCATGGTAATGGACTTGCAAGGGATAACTGTTGCCCCGCGTAGGCACCGAGGCTGACAGGCGCGCGGTGCCTCGAGCGCGCTGATTGATAGGGCCCTGAGTGGCGGGCCGGGCGGGCCGGGGCTCATCGCGCGCGGAAACGGCCCCGGGTTTTAATTATGTGACGGATTGTCGCCTGCGCGCTCGCGGCCTCACCGCGCGCACCGTGAGGCTGGCGAGTGCCCTCGCAACCTTCAGGCGCTCCTCATTGAAGCCGCCCGCGCCCTCCACGAGCTCATCGCCACTGATGCCCCGCTCCTGCAAAACCCGGAGCCTGCGGAAGCCAGCGCTTCTTATCAGCCTAAGGTACTCGTCCTCTGGCACCGCGCCGGCGATGCAAGAGGTGTGGGCGCGCACGGAGCGCCTGACACACTCCGGCAGCTCGCCCCTCAGGACGATGTCCGAGACGACGAGCCTGCCGCCGGGCCTGAGCACCCTGAAGGCCTCCCTGAACACCCGGGCCTTGTCCGGGACCAGGTTGATAACGCAGTTCGATATGACGGCGTCGACGGAGCTGTCCGGGACCGGCAGGCGCTCGAGCTCGCCCAGCTTGAACTCAACGTTTGTGTAGCCACCCCTGCGCGCCGCGGCCCGAGCCCTCGCGACCATCCCGGGCGTCATGTCGACGCCGATTACCCTGCCCTTTGGACCGACCCTGCGCGCCGCGAGGAAGCAGTCGATTCCGGCGCCGGAGCCCAGGTCCAGAACCGTCTCGCCCCTCCTGAGGGACGCGTGCGCCACAGGTGTCCCGCAGCCGAGGCCCATGTCCGCGCCCGAGGGCAGGGAGCGCAGCTCGTCATCCGAATATCCGAGGGCGGCGCTCGACAGCCCCGGTGGGCCGCAGCACGATGAGCCGGGGGCTGCGCAGCAGCTCCCGCCCCGCCTCGCTATTCTGCCGTAGCGCTCCCTGACGGCCCTCTTCAGCCTCTCGTCCCTCCTCATTGTCGGCCCCCCCCTCCGCCCCGGCGGCGCAGCTCTCGCCGCGCGGGGGCCGCGCCCGTCCGGGCTCCGGACAGAGGGCCGATCAGCTCCCGTGCGGCCCCGCCCAGCTCGTCGGCCCTGACGAGCGCGATGCAGCAGGTCCTTCCCCGGACCACCCACGTGAGCAGAGCGAGCCTTTCGCCCGCGCCGATGCCCGCGGCCCGCCTGAGCTCGCTGGGCAGGACCAGCTGGCCCCTCGCATCGACCTTCACTATGGCGGCAACCCGGCAGCAACCCGCCCCGCGCCTACTCCTCATCGCCGGCATCAAGCGAGGGATGGCGGAGGGAGTAATTAAGATTTTCTGAAAATTCTGAAGTTTCTGATTTTTCTGACCTTTTTTTCTCTTTTTCTTTCCTCACCGCAATAGCGCCCAGCCTCTCCACAATCAGGGCCCTGAGGGCCTCCACGCCCTCGCCCGTCAGGCCCGAGACCGCGAGGCAAGAGCCCGTTTTGAGGATGTCAGACCTCGTCTCGGCCTCTATGACCTCAATCCCCGGGAACTCCCTCCTTATCTCCTCGAGTAGGGCCCTCTGCCTTGGTAGGGGGGTGCCGCACTGCTCTGTCGGGTCGATGACGAAGACAAGCACATCGGCGAGGTGGCGCAGCGCTAGAATCGCCTGCAGCTCCATTTTGTTCCTCTTCTTGAGGGGACGGTCGAGGAGGCCGGGCGTGTCAATGACCTGATAGGTCCGGTACTTGTGCGTGAAGTGGCCGACCAGAATTCCCTTGGTCGTGAATGGGTAGGGCGCTATCCGCGGTCTGGCGCTCGAGAGCCTCGCGACGAGCGAGGACTTGCCGGCGTTGGGGCAGCCCGCGAGGACGACCGTCGGTGCCTCCGGGAAAATCGTCGGGAGCGAGAGGAGCTTCTCCCGCGCGCGCGCTGCAGTCTCCAGCGCCCCCGAGACCCGAGAGACCACGGAGCTGATTCGGCCGTAGGCCGCGGCCCTTCTTCGCTCGAGGTATTCTGGGTCGATTGACACGCGCATCCTCCCCAGCTCCAGGCGCGCGATTTCGAGGACCTTCACCCTGGCCCACTCCAACGCGCCGAGGGCCTTCTTCAGCGCGTCAAGGTCTACGACGAGTCCCGCTAGCTCCCTGTGGAACGGGTGGAGCTCGTTGAACGAGGGGAAGGATCTGACGACCTTGCCAAGTGCTGCGGCGATCGTCTGGGAGGCGCTCTCGAGGCGGGCGATCGAGAGCTTTCTGAGCCTGTACCGTCTCTCGGGGTCTGCCACGGTCGCCCTAGAGGCCCGCCTGAACGCCTTGTCAAGGAGCTCCTGGGACGTGGGGACCGTTGGTATCAGGAACACGATGGGGGCTAGAGACCGGCGGGTTTAAAAGCATGCCCAGTCCCTGCTCTGAGAGGGAGGGGAGCATCGCACGAGAGCCGTAATGAGGGGCGAAACAGGTGGCGTGCGGGCAAACACCTCACCCGGCCTTCTTCTCATCCACTATCCTCGGCTTCTTTTTGACCTTCAGGACGACCCTGCCCTCCGCTCCCGCAGCCTCGGGCGCTGGCGCGCGGGGTTCTGGGGGTGCTGGTGTTAGTGCTTGGGGAGGACTGGGGGGTTTTGGCGAGGGGGGAGGTGTTGTGGGGGGTGAGGGCGGGGCGGGAGGTCGCTCCGCGGTGGCCGGTTGCGGGGTTTGGAGAATGATTTTTGGCGGCGGGGGTTTCTCTGTGGGCCCCGTGGGCTCCGGGGGCTGGGAGGGCGCTGGTGGGGCAGGGGGTGGCGGGGGTCCCTCAGGGGTCACTATCCGGGGGCTCTTGACCACTTTCAGAACCCTTTTCGGCGGCTCGGGCGGAATGGACTCGGGCGTCAGGGAGGTCTTGCAGGCCGGGCATGAGCTCATCGAAGGCTCGACCCTCTGGCCGCAGACAGGGCATCTGGCAACGGCTGGTGGAGCACCAGGCACCCCGGCCGCGGCCCCGCAAGCTGGACACACCTTCCAGTGGGGCTTCATCGTGGCCCCGCACTTTGCACAGGTTACTGAAGGGGCGGCAGGGGGTGGGGCTGGGGCGGGCTGGGCTGGAGCGGGGGGACCGGGGGCTGGCGCTGGAGCGATAGAGGCTCCGCAGAACGGGCAGGTCTTCCAGTGCGGCTTTATTGGTTTGTTGCAGCGCGGACATCCAGGCCCTGCCTCGCGGGGCTTCGTGGTTAGCGCGGGCGGGGGCGCGGGCGCCGCCAGCTCCGGAGCGCGCTCCGCCAGAATCGATGCTATGTTCTTGCAGGTGTCGGTCACCCTTCCAAAGGCTCCACCCTCCATGGCGGCGCGAGCCTGCCTGAGCTGGAACTCCGCGTCTGAGACATCGACGCCCTTGTCCCTCGCCGCCTTCACAAGGGCCTCGGTCGCGTCGAGCTCCTTTCTGGCCGAGTCGTACTGACTTTTGATTTCTTTAATTGCCTGAATCGCCTCCTTCGCGTAGGTCAGGGCGACAACCCCCGAACCTCCGTCGCGGGCGCACTTCGCCCTTGTTAGGGAGTATTCCGGCCCGGAGAGGTCCGCGCCGGTTTTGGCGAGCTCCGCCATCAGCCTCTCCGCCTCCTGAATTGTCCTGTTGGGCTCGGTGTCCGGGGCGGGGGCGGTGCCGGGGAGGGCGCAGGTCTTCGCCGCCTCCGGGGCCGCGGCCGGCGGGGGCGCCGGCGTGGGCGCGGGAGGCTTTGCCGGGGGAGCGACTTTCATGAGCTCCTCGGCGAGGAAGCGCGCGCTCTTGGCCAGCTCAACGGCCTCATCGTATATTCTAGCCTTGTGGGCGGCCCGGGCCTTCTCGAGCAGCTCCGTGGGGTCCGTGGTGTCCACGCCGCGCTCACGCGCGTTGTTGATGATGTTCTGGGCTGCCAGTATCGCCTTCTGCGACTTCTCAAGCTCTTCGCGAGAGGGCTCGAGCGCGGGGGCGGGCGGGGGCGGCGGGGGAGGCGCGGCGGGGCCTGGGGTGACGATCACCGGCTTCTTGGGCTCCGCAGGTCCGGCGGAGCCCTCGATGCGCACCACCTCTTTCTTCCAGGCCACCTTCTCCCCCGGACTGGGGGCTGGCCTAGGTGAGACGCCAAAGAATGTGAGTATCTTGTTCGAGAGCTCCATGACCCTCGCGTAGTTTCCGGCGGAGAGAGCACCCTTCGCCTGAGTCACCAGCTCGTCGCACTCGCCAACGGGCTTTCCCATTCCCTTGGCGTTCAGGACCCTGGCCTCGGCCCGGCGAAGGTTCTCGCTCGCTTTCACGAAGAGCCGGCTGGCCTCCTTGACCAAGAGCTCGGCCTCCTTGCAGAGCTCCTTCACCTTTTCATACTCGAGCTTCTCAAGCGCTGACGCCGCCTCGGCCAGCGCGGCCTCGACCCTCTGGGCCACAACCACGCCCCTGTTGCGGACATTGTCGACCATCCTCTTGCATGACTCGATGAGGGTCTCGTAGGTCTTCTTCTGGCCAACCTTGGCGGCCCTTGTCAAGAGCTCATCCATGCCCTCGAGGTTCTTAAGGGCCTCTGCGTGGTCCCCCCTCCCGAGCGCGAGCCTGGAGTGGTATATCTTTGTCTCGAGCTCGCTCACGTCAGCCTCTGGCAGATCGACCTTGAGCGCGGAGACTTTGCCCTCCCACTCCGCAATCTCACTGGAAGTGTCCATGTACTTGGCCTCGAGCTCCTTGGCCTTCTCGCCGGCCTTCTCAGCCCCTGCGATCGCGTCGTCGAAGGATCTAGCGTCGAAGGCGTCCACGGCGGCCTCCAGCATGACCTCGGCCTCAGAGACGTTAACCCCAAGCGTCTTGAGATGGGAGAGGGAGGTCTGGACCGCGGTCAGCTTGTCCTGCGCCTTGCAGCGCATGCAGCCCGCTTCCGGGTCGGCGAGGGCCTCGCCACACCTGGCGCACTTCAGCTCCGTGACCTCGATGCGGAGGCTCTCGCGCTCCTCCTTCCGCCTCTTCTCCTCGATGTGCTTCTGGCGAATCTGGAAGGCCCTCACGGCCCCCGCCGCCATGACGATTACTAGCACCCCAAGCGCGATGTAGAGCGCGTACTTCTCGACCGGGACCCTCGGGGGCGGTGGGGGAGAGGGCAGCACATGTACCCTGAGCTTCACATAGACGCTTCCGTCAGTTGGGTCGAACTGATATGGGAACTCGTCCACGGACACACCCTGCTGAACCAGGGAGCTCCTCCGTGCGGATTCATTGTCGTAAACCTTCAGGACGACGAAGAAATGGGCGTCCTCGAGCTCCTTGGAGTAGCGGATCGTGACCTCGGGGGAGTCGGGGGACGAGAAGTGGGCCTTGAAGCCCGCCGAGTCATCGAAGCACCAGACCCACTTCATGATTCGTGTCTCCTGTGCCACGGCCCGCGCGTCGAAGGTGATGGCTTTCTCGTACCTGACCTCTGTGAAGTTGATGCTTGTGGCGTTGGAATGGACTGGCTTGACAATCTCAACCACAGGCGGTGCGGGAGGTATCCTGACGAGCCTGACGGTCAGGTTCTGGACGACGACGCTGCCGCCTCTCTCTAGGTTATCGGACCAGTACTTCTCGTTGTAGGCTCGCGCGTATATCGGTGCCGGAATTATTCCAAGCGGGTATCTGGAGAGCATGTTCAGCGCCCAGTTGTAAACATCCCACGTGTAGTTCCACTTCCATAGATTCATCTGCTGGCTGGAGGGCTCGAGATGGGCCTGAAGCCATGGCCCGTCCTCGCCTATCCTGAGCTCCACCGCGGATATGGCGGGGTCGGGGTTCTGTGGATGGTCCCAGGCCTCCCCCTCTATGTTCAGTGGCTCGATGGTTCCGTCAAACCTGATGAAGTCGGAGGCCTGCAGAATCGGCCTGAGCCTCGCGTCCGGCTGGGTGATTGTGACGAGGGGCGCGTTGGGCTTGGCGATGATTGTCAGGGTGACGCGGACGTCCCTGACCGCCTGGAAGCTGACCTGCTTGGAGAACCCGCCGCGATCGTCGATCGCCCGGACGATGTACTCGGCCACGCGGACGCTCTCGGCGGGGCTGGGAGTGTACCTGGCGCCGAGAACCCAGAATTCCGCCGCGCCCAGCGGGTCCGTTCTCTTTGACTGGAGGATGGTTCTCGAGTCGTTCTTCATCAGCTCAACGGTAACGGAGCCGTCGCGGATCGCGTTCCCGAAAATGTCGTTGACCGCGACGGTGGCCCTCCAGTACTCCTCCGCCATGCCAGCCTCTCTCGGCGGTAGGAAGTGGACATTGCTCGCTATTTCTGTGCTCCAGAGGGCCCATTTGTCCATGCCGTCCACGGGGCCCATCGGCTGGGTGGCCGTGCAGTCCCACATCGTGATTTTGTGGCTGTAGAAATAGAGCTCGCCCACTCCCGGGTTCCCCGGGACGCCCGGCTTGTCCGCGGCGCCGCCCGCACCCTCCTCGCACAGAAGGCTCGTGTTGTGCAGCTCGGCGACGCTCGATGCGTGCACCGCCAGCCGCGCCCCGCCCCCCTTGCCTCCGTCGCCGGGCTGGCCCTTGATCTGGCCGATGCTCAGGCCCCTGCCCCCGGCCCCTCCGTCCCCGCCCCGAGAGGAGAGAAGGCGGCCTTTGAACGTGAATGTCGGCTCCGCCATTAGGTAGGCAACATCGATCGTCAGATTGCTTGCGCCCCCAGCGCCGCCCTTCCCACCCGCGATTCCGACCCCGCCCGCCCCGCCGTTTCCAGCCTCGCAGGCAATGGATGCGTTGGTGCCGGTGAAAGTGTCCTCCAGCGAGATTCCGCAGCGGCAGCTGCCCCCCGCCCCGCCAGCGCCGGCCCTACCGTCCGAGCCTCCGAGGAGGGCGCGGCCGAATATTCCGCCTGTGGAGCCGTAGCCCGCCGTCAGGCGGAAGTCCGAATCGATGATGTTGAACCCACCCCTTGTCGTGATGGCAACGGAGACAGACCCACCGTCGCCGCCGGCGCTCCCGTTACCGCCATTCTTGAGATTGTAGTTGCCCAGTCCGCCGTCGCCGCCTTTAGCCCCGTTGCCGGCGACGAGCTCGAGCCTCGATGATGCGATGCTCAGGCTCCTCCCGCTCCAGTCGAGCTGGACGCTACCGCCGTTCCCTCCGGCCCCGCCGTCACCAGCGCTCGTGCTCGCCGAGGTGGTGGTGTAGCCTGCCACGCCCCTCCCGGCATTTCCGGCCCTCGCGATCAGGGAGCTCCTTCGCAGGGAGGGACTCGAGAGCTGGATGCGGACGGTTCCGCCGGACCCGCCAGAGCCGCCATTGAAGCTCGTCCCTCCCGCGCTCCCGCCGTCCGCGCCGTTACCCGCTGCGATCGTCAGGTTGATGTCCTCGAGGCCGAGGGTGGATATAACCACGGTCGCGTCCCCGCCAGACCCACCAGCCATGCCCGTGGCGTTGAGTCCCGGTGCGCCGTTTCCTGCGCTCACACCGAGCGTGGACCTGAGCGTTGTGCCCCCTCCCGGGAACCTTAGGATGGCCGGGCAACCCGGCTCCCCGGGGAGGAGACCATCGGGCGCGACGACAAGGACCGTCGATTCGAGAATGGTCGCGGTGCTGGCGTTGATTGTCCCGCTAACCTTCAAGACGCTCCTGTTCACAACCGTCAGGCCAGTTCCAGACTCAGCCTCAATGCGGGGGGCCTCGAGCCGGGAGCCGTCCCTGAGCTCGATGCTCCCGCCGGCCTTCATGAAAATCGCGCGTGGTCGGCTCCGGTTCGAGGGAATAATGAGACTGCCTCCCTCTTTAATCGTCAGCGACGACTCGGTGTAGATGGTGATATTCCCGTCAAATATATAGTGGCCGGTCAGCGTCACGTTGCCGACGATGTCCCAGCGGTCTGAGTTCTGCGGCGGACCCGCCCTGCCCCCGGACCGGGGGATGCCCCCCCCATCTCCTGCCCAAGCGAAATTAAATAGGGGCTGTATCAGGAGCAGGGCGGCTGCGAGAGCCAGAGCAGCCATGCCATTCCTCATGGGTGCGGGCCTCCAGAGGGGGGAGTCCCTGGACCAAAGTCCCTTCCAGGTCCTCCACGCCCGTATGTCTTTCCCATTATGCCGGGTAAAAGGAAATTGGGTATAAATACATTGTTGGGTTTGAGCATTTTATAATTGTTCATATCGTTAGTAAGATTTGCGCAGAAAAAAGTTAATTAAACTCGCGACGTATGAGGCACTGATGGGCGAGGATGAGAGGCTCGCTCTGGTAGAGAGGCTGGAGCGAGAGGGCGTTCTACGGGACGCGAGGGTGAAGAGGGCGCTTCTGGTCACGGACATGAGCTCATTTCTTCCGCCGAGGTTCAGGGCAATGGCGTATTCGGACAGGCCCGTCCCATTCTACGAGAGCGGGGGGTCGGTCAGGACCATATCCGCCCCCAGCATCATTGCCGAGATTCTCCAGAGGCTGGAACTCAGAGAGGGAAACTCTGTCTTAGTGCTGGGCTCGAAGTCGGGCTATCTCGAGGCGCTAGTCTGCGAGACCGCCCATGTGAGCAGGCTGAGGGTCGTGGAGCACTCCCGCGAGATTCGCCGCATAACGGAGAAGAACCTCACGGGCCGCTATCCAGAGATTCGGGTCTCGGGTGGCGACCCGACGAAGGGGTTCGCCCGCGAGGCCCCCTGGGACAGAATTCTGGTCACGGGCCGTGTCGACAGGATACCACCGGCCCTCAGGCGGCAGCTTGCGCCCGGCGGCATCCTGATCGCACCCGTGGGAGGCCCGGAGGTCCAGACCCTGCTCGCTGTGAGAAGGGAGGGGAGGGGATATAAGGAGGAGGCGCTGATGGATGTCGTCTTCTCGCCCCTCGAGGCACCACCGCCGAAACTCAGCGCGCGCGAGAGGAGGCTCGCGACCTACGGGAAGGTTCTCGAGCATTTCTTGGCCGACGGGCCCCTCACGCAGGAGGAGAGGGCTCTGCTCGGGGAACTCCGCTCGCATCTTCGGATAGACGCAAAGTCCCAAAGTCTGGTTGAGGAGAGGGTTAGGAGGGCGCGGGGCCATCGCGTCATGATGGGCCCGGCCGCGATCGAGAACTACATCAGCAGGCTCCAGAAAGGGCTTCGGAGAGGGGACGTGATGAGTGCAAGGGCCGTTTTCAATGAAATCATGTGCCTCCCTGAGGACACGGCAGACGGCTGGATATGCAAATCCGTCGCACACTACATGCTCGGCGGACTGGACAAAGCGGTGAGGTGCTTGGATCGCGCGGTCGAGCTGGACAGACACCACGTTCTTATTCCGCCGGCGGCTTCGCTGCTCATCCGTTCCCTGATTTCACTGTGCAGAGAGACCGGCGAGAAGCTGAGGGACCCGAGCCTTAGCCCCACGGAGCGGGCGAGGCTGCTGCGTCTAAGGCAGGCTCAGGAGGAGAAGCTATCATCCTACGCCGAGCTCGTTCTCGAGAGCGACCCTGAGGACCAGGATGCCCTGAGCGCCAAGCTCTATCTCCGCAGGAGGAGCGGGGAGCTGGACGGCTACGCCTGAGGCACGTCCCGTGGCCGGCCCTCTTTTTCTCCGTGTCTGAGCAATTTCGCGGTCACGAGCCTCGAGCCCTTTTTACCGGGAGCGAGCAGAACGAGGTACCAGGGGCCCGGCCCCGGGACCTCCCAACGAACTCTGTAGGAGCCGAAGCCCTCGTCAGAGGCCTCGGCCTGGAACCCCGCGCCGCTCTCGAGCCGGCGGAGGCCCCTCTCGTCGAGAATGAGCCACCGGAAGTCGTCCCCATCCTCCTCGGTCAGAGTTCCAAGGACGGTGTCGCCCCTGCCAGCGGCAAGGGGAATCTCGACTGGTCGGCCGGGGATCAGCTCGTACGGCCCCATCCTGCAGACCTCGCGAGCTGGGCCCTCTCTGGAGCGCAGCATCCCCTCCCACCTCCTAATCTCCCTCCGGAGGAGCACGCCTATCTGGGCTAGGGAGTAGCTGTCGAGTGGTGAGCTCTCCAGCGCCTCAGGGAGTTCCGATGGGCGCACGTCCCCTGAGAGAAGAAGCACGACGGGAAGGCGGGCCTGGAGAGTCCGGAGGGTGGGGGCCAGAGAGCGCGAGCAGAGGAAACTCCGGGTGAGGAGGACGACGCAGGCCCCGGACTTCTCGATCGCGGTATCGAGCGAGCTCGCGGGGTCCCCACCGAGCCCGGTGGGGAGGGGGAAGGGGCGAGGAAGAAAGCCGGATTGAATCAGCGCCTCTCCAACCCTCTCGGCGAGGGGAGCATCTCCGGGCTCGAACACGATCAGCACGCGCGTCAGCATTGCAGGATTCATGAATTCTTGCGGGTTATTAATCAGTTGCGCGAGGTGTCAGCGCGAGCGCGCGGAGCTTTCTTTGTCGAACCTTCCTTAACTTATGGGACGGAGTAGAAAGTTCTTAGTGGACCGAACGGGATTTGAACCCGTGGCCTCATGCTTGCGAAGCATGCGATCTACCAGCTGATCTATCGGCCCACGACGGCGCCCGTCCCTATCGGGAAGCGGCCTCCATCTGCAGAAATAGGATAGCAGGTCCCCCTTATCTGGTTTACGCCCGTCCGAGTTGCGTTCCCGCGCACGCGCATCAACCGGTACGCGTCGCTGGGGAGGGGGTCCATAAGACCGCGCCCTCCGCCCTCCTCCGCCCCGCCTCGAATTCCACCTAAGGCGCTGCCTAGCTCGAATTGAGCGCCGACGGGGAGACCGCAGGCGAGCTTGCTCGCCAAGGCGCGGGAGACCATTGGAAATCACCAAGTGGTCTCCCAGCGTTTTCGAATCTCACCCGAGGCGCTGCCTAGCTCGAATTGAGCGCCGAGGGGGAGATTCGAACTCCCGCGGCCCTTGCGGACCAGCAGGTCTCGAGCCTGCCGCCGTGAACCGGGCTTGGCTACCTCGGCAGAAATGCGCCGCGGCATGCCGGGCAAAGGCTTAATACGATGCATCGTATTAATTGTGTCGTTCCACATGAGCGTCAGTGTACTCCTGCTTCCCGAGAGGAAAAAGGAATTGGTCGAGCTGGAGAAGGACGCGGACGGCTTCGCCTTACTCAGGAAGCTGAAGCTGAGCCCGGAGAGCGCAATCATAGTTAGGGGCGACCGGCCAATTCCAGTCGACTCCAGAATCAGGCCCGGTGACGAGCTTAAGGTGATTCGTGTCGTATCCGGCGGATGAGCGCGACGGTGAGGGTTTGATCGAAGTTGAGGCAAAAGCGCGCGTCACCGACGTACGCGCCATCCTGCGCTCTCTGAAAAAAATGGGCGCCAAGGAGACCGGAGAAACGGTTCAGACCGACACCTACTATTCCCATCCCTCCCGTAGGTTCGAGATGAGCGACGAAGCCCTCAGGGTGAGGGCCTCGAGGAAAGGGGCCTCCATCGCCTACAAGGGACCCAAGCTTGACAGGAGAAGCAAATCGCGCGAGGAGGTCGAGCTAGCCGTCAGCAGCGCCTCCGCCGCCCGCGCTTTGCTCCTCAGGCTGGGTTTCAAGCCCGTGGGTGTTGTGAGGAAGAGGCGAAGAATCTTCAGAGTGCGGGGCCTCAAGGTCTGCCTCGACCGCGTCGAGGGCCTCGGGGTCTTCTTGGAGGTCGAGAAGAAGGTCGATGAGCGTCGCTACGCCAGTATACTCGAAAAGGTACTCGGGCTTCTGCATCAGCTGGGGCTGGACAAGACAGAGAGGAGGTCTTATTTAGAGCTGATTCTAGCCCCCCGAGCGCAGGGGAATTCAAAGGTCGCTGGTATTTCTTCTAGAGGGTCTTTATCTTCTCGGCGACAAACTCTTTTATCGCTGGGTCGTCGGGTATCGTGAGTGATTTCTTGAACCTCTCGGTCCCATCGGGCAGGAAGTAGCCCCTTGAAACTGAAATGAATTCATTCTCACCATCGTCGGTCTTGGCCTTCTTTCGAGCCACCTCAATGAAGTTGTTCCTTCCAAACTCCTTCTTCTCGGATCGAATCGTCTCGAATTCCACCATTTCGATGCCTCCATGGTGTGTCGCTCACGCCACTCTTTTTGCCCGCAAATGCGCTTTATAGTAATAAATATAATTAGTTATATTTATATATATAAATGGGCTCAAAAGTTCGAAAATCCCATTTTTCCTTCGGCTTATATATCCGAATTTTTTTGTCTATCCTCTTATAAATTGGATATTTTTTCTTTCGGCTCGTGCTCCGTCTCCGCCGCGCCTGAGCTCAATAATCGCTCCGAAGCCCTCTCGCGCCGGTCCAGGGTTCACAAAAATGGTTCCGCCCTCTTCTTCAATTCCGCGGGCTTCATGGATGTGGCCGCTTATAACGAGCGCGGGCCTGCAGCGACGCACAGCCCGAGCGAGCTCTACGCAGCCGGCGTGAAGCACCGTCGTCTTCTCTTCCCGGTAGGGTCGACCGGGTACTATGTCAACGTGTCCAAGTGGTGGGACGTGGGTGATGAGCACGTCCCCCTCCCCGAGGAGGCCCTCGAGCCGTCTCGCCGCTTCGTGTGGGGGGAAGCCCCACTCGCCCAGCGCTGGGGGAACCTGCCAGCCCGCGAGACCGACGAAAGCGACTCCACAGAGTTCCAGCCTCCTGAGGTTTAGATTCACGGCCGGCTCTCTCGATAGCTCAAGCTCAACGTCAGGCGGGTCGCAGTTGCCTGGCACGGTTAGGGCGGGGACGGGGACACGCCTCATGAGCTCGCGGACAAACTCTGCGGGTCCGAAGGAGGTGAGGTCCCCGGCGACGACGAGCGCGTCGGGCCGGTGGCCCTCAACCATCCTCAGAATCGCATCCGCACCTCTGCTAGAGGAGTGAATGTCCGCCAGTGCGAGCAGCCTCATAACCCTTCGCTCCTTCGTTGAATTTCCATTACGACGGGGATGCGGAGGGGAGATATTAGCATCGCAACCACCCTCAGACCCCCAGCCCGGGCAGGGTGAGGCCGGGGTGGCCGTAGACAAGAAGGGCGCTCAGGAGGTAACCAGCTATCGCGCCGCCGTTGAGCAAGGGCAGGCCGGGCTGCGGGTCCCCCTTGAGGACTAACCGCATAAGAACCAGGAAGCCGGCGATACAGCCTGCCAGAGTGCCAAGCGCGACGGCGAGATTACTCCTCAGGCCGAGAGCCGTTGTGACGTCCCCTTGCAGAAAAACTAGGGACGAGACCACCAGCATCCCCGGGAAGACGATGTCCCCGAGGCCCATGAACATCGCCTCCCTCTCCGACTTCTCCTCGAGCTGGAGCTTGAGCCTCTTCTGCTTCAGAAACGAATAGGGTAGCTTCTTGGGAATCACGAGCATCACGGGCAGTCGCAGGTCCATCACACTGTCCGCCAATGCAATCATGTGCTTCGTTTGGTGGACGGAGATATAGTCATAGATTGCGAAGATGATTAGCGCCACTATGACGACGGATGTCTGGAGTGATATTCCGAATATCGCCGTGACTCCGGCGGCCATTGCCACGCCCGTGGCGTCGATGACGTACCACTCGGGATATCTGTAGAGCGCAACCACAGCTAGCGCGCCGATGAGGGCTGCTAAGAGGAGAGCGGCGTCAACTCCACCCCAGAGGCCTAAGCCCCCGAGGCCCGCAACCGCCAGTGGGGGGTAGGAGACGTAGAAAACGGACATGCCGACCGCGGCCAGAATGATTATCTGAATCAGCCGGGCCCTGCCCCATTTCGCGATCGCAAGAATGACGGCCGTGAAGACGAGCACAACGGCGAAGAGGTACAGCGAGTTCTCGAACGCGCCGGTCCTCTCGCCGAATACCCTGTACTCCGCCGGGAGGATGCTCGACGTCACCATCCCGAGCATTATAGCGGTGACGAAGAGGAGGCCCATCGCCGCCACCGCGGGGAGCTCCTTCCTCATTCCTGCGAGATCACCCCGAAGGCCACGTTGTTCGATATCTTCTCTATCCTCACTTTCACTGTGGCGCCTTTGACCGCGCCCGTGACGAATATCGTGTAGCCCCCTTTCCTCGCGATCCCGTCGCCTTTCCTCCCGACGTCCTCGATGGTGAGCTGGTAGACCTTCCCCTCCTCGAGCGCTGGCTCCTCGGCTTGCTTCAGGCCCTTGCGTATCGTCACCGGCCTATGGGCCCCGCAGGCCTCGCACTCCAGCACCACGGTCCTGCCCTCCTTGTGGAGGTGGGTGTCGGGTCGGTTGCACTCCTGGCAGAGCACGTACATCTCCACGAAGCTCTTGATGCGGTCCTCTATGGCCTTGGCCGCCACGCGGCCCTTGAACACCACCCTCCGCCCGTCCAGTGTGCCGGCGGTGCCAAGCTCTTTCAAGAGATAGCCGAGTACGTGGCCTGGCTCCCGGCGTATCTGGTCCACGATGTCGCCGAAGTTCCTGAAGACTGTACTCTTCCCCTCGTAGATGATGTCCAGCTCTGGGAGCTGGAACCTCTCGCCCGAGGTGACCTTTTCGGGGAGCTTGGCCCTCGCGCGCGCCAGGACCGCCCTGTATTCGCTCTCGTCGGTCATTCAATTCCCTCGCGAGGTATCCCGGGCGGGGGTTAAAAAGGTTTCAGCCTCCTGGGCCGGCCGCCCGAACCCGAGGGCGGACTCCGGGCGGGAAACCCAACACCAAACTATTTTGCCCCGAGTTGAATTGCCTATTACCATGACCTCGCGCCGCACACGCGCCCTAGGCCAGCACCTCCTCACCGACGAGCGGGTGGCCGAGAGGCAGGTGGAGTACGCCCGGCTGGGGCCGAGGGACATCGTCCTCGAGATAGGCCCGGGTGGCGGCGTCCTGACGCGCAGAATCGCTCCGCGCGTGAGGAGGGTGGTTGCCATCGAGAGGGACAGGCGCTTCCGGCCCCTCCTGTCGGACCTTCCGGACAATGTGGAGGTTATATTCGCGGACGCTCTCAGGGTCGAGCTCCCGCCGTTCAACAAGGTGGTCTCCAACCTGCCCTACTCGATATCCTCGCCCATAACATTCCGCTTGCTCGAGAGGGATTTCGAGCTCGGCATCCTGATGTACCAGAGGGAGTTCGCAGAGAGGATGTGCGCCCCCGTGGGCTCCCCGGACTACTCGCGGCTGAGCGTGGAGGTCTACAGGCGGGCCGAGTGCAGAATACTAGAGGAGGTCCCGCCCTCGGCCTTCTCACCCCAGCCGGAGGTCAGCTCTGCCATTGTCGAGCTCAGGCCCCGCCCCTGCCCCTTCCACGTCGCCGACGGGGAGCTCTTTTCGGCCGTGGCCAGGGCCCTCTTCTCGCACAGGAGGAAGAGCGTGAGGAACGCCCTCCTATCCGAAGCGGCGGCGCTCGGGGGCGCGCTGGGCCGGCGCGTCGGCGCTCCCAGCTTGGAGCAGGACGGGTGGACCCGCGGGGGAAGGGTCGGCACGCTTAGGCGGGACAGGGTTGGAGAGCGTGACGGGGCCGCTCTCTTTAGAAGACTCCTCGCCAGGGCTCTTGAGCAGCTGGAGGGCGTGGCCAGCCTTAATGAAAGGAGGGCCGAGAACCTCTCGCCGGAGGAGATTGCGCGGCTTGCGAATTCTCTCGCCGAGCTCTCCTGAACCGTTCCTTTTTTCTGGACGACTCACACCTGGGGCTGCTCCCACATTTCGCGGCCGTTTCACCGCCAGTCCGCGTCCCCATTACCCCCCGCCCCCCAGCCCCTCAGCGCCGCCGGCGCCACCGCCTCTCCTTCCTCCTCGGGGTACCTTCCTCACTCCCCTTCCGACCCGGGCGCCTCTGGTGGGTCAGGAGCAGATACAGAACGGCCCCGGCGCCGAGCGAGAGGAGAGCCGCTGTGACGAATATGGGACTGGCGAGCAGGCAGGCCCCCTCCCCCTCCCCCGCCTTCGGGTAGCGGACCACACGGGCTTTGTTCCCGACCGCGAGGAAGGTGTCGCCGAGCGGGGACCACTCTATGTCCTGGAGGGGGCTCCCGAGGCCCGTCTCTATCCACGATAGCCTCCCGGCTCTGTAGTCGAGAATCATGCCCGTGTCTCCGCAGACGAGCGCCGAGGAGCCGTCAGGCCTCCAGCAGCAGCCGAGGAATGTGTAGTCCATGTCCCTGAGGACGAAGTGAAAGGTTGTTCCGTTATAGGTGGCGATGGTCCCCCTGTTACCGGTCAATATCGCCAGTGTTCCCATCGGGTTCCATGATACCGAAAGGATGCCCTGCGTAGTGTTGATTTCGAGACGCCTAATTCCGCTGGGCCCATACTCCAGCACCGTACCCTCCGCTCCGACAATCAGGGCGCTCCCACCGGGCCTGAAGGAGCAGTCGAAGAGGGTGGCCGAGGTTCCCGAGGGAATTCTCTCGACACTGCCCTCCACAACCCTCAGCACCGTTCCATTCCCTCCGACCACAAGCGCCTCTTTGCTCTCCCGGCTCCACGAGACCCCGTATAGATAGGCCTCGGTGCCCGTTGCGAGAGGCACGAGGGCCTCGCCGTTGAACGCGTACAAGGAGCCACCCGACCCCGAGACTAGGGCGTAGCCCCCGTCGGGTCGCCATGCGCAGTCAAGCAGGAAACGGGGCCCCTCCGGGGGGACAAGGGCAGTAAAGCTTCCAGTGGCCCGCCTGTATATCAGCGCTGTAGGACCATCGCCGACAATCAGGGCCGAGGAGCCGTCTGGCCTCCAGCTCAGGCCGTAGAACACCGTCTCCCCCGCTGCGCCGGTGTTGAGGGTGTCCACCTGCGCCTTTCTGCCCTCCACCGCCGGAATGAGGGCGAGGAGGAGCACCACCGAGACGGCGCAGAGCGTCCTGGGGCTCACGCCGGTATAGATCGCGCTTCGGGTATTTCAACTGCACCGGCTGCCTAGGCTGCCTAGAAATCCTTAAATACTAAAAAAATTACCATCATTCTGTGCGCATTGTAAGCTATTCCACGGAAGAATAATTGTCTGTTTTGAGCGATCGTTTTCCTTGCCTCAATTTCATCACCCA
>JAWCLH010000036.1 GCA_038851035.1 Thermoplasmata archaeon | reverse complement strand
CATCTGCATAGGAAATGGAGGTTCTAGGATTCGAATCTTTCGGTGGGTAAGAGCTCCTATAAGAATTCTTCGGTTGCATTAGGTTCACTTACTATTCTGCACCGCCGCCGCTGGGGGGCCACAGTTGACTCATTGCTGGCGACAGCTCCCGAGCCTTTGACAGGGCGGGGAACAGAACTCCGGAAAAATCATTTTTTCTTCTTAGCGCTCACCTTCTTCACGCCCGAGGAGGCCTTCACAGTCTCCCTTTTTCGGGTGGACTGAATTCCACCGGTTCTTGACCCCACTCCGCCCCCGGCTCTGCCGCCTTCTGAGGTGCGGGAGGGTGTTTTACCTCCAGCCCCCGCCCGCTTCTTTGAGGGTTTAGTCCCAGGTTTAGGTGAGGCCGCGCTTGCGGGCTTTTTCACCAGCGGCATTCTTATGGCGCCACCGGTTTTTTTCTTTGGCGGAGCGGCTCTCCCGGCCTTTGCGGGGGCTGTGAGCGGCTTCCCGGGCGACGGTCTGGCCTGCTTCTTTTTTGGTTTCACTGGCGGCTTCTCTGGAGGCCCCGCGGGCTTTTTACTCGGTGGGGCAATGGGCCTGACCGGGGGCATTATGGGCGCCGCGGGCTTGACCTCCTCCCTGACCACCCTTGCCTCATTCTTCAGCAACACCCTCTCAAGAATGACCTTCATATACATTGCGTCGTGCTCAAGCAAGGGAGAGTCGGAGATGATGGTCACGTCGGGAAACTCCTCCGCGAGATACTCGGCCAAAGGCTCGAACCTCATGTCTCCTTTCTTAATCGGGGTGTACCGCAGCTCGTTGCCGCCTTCGTGCTCCACGCCGGAGAAGTGCGTGTAGAACTGGTTAAGATTCAGCGTCTCCCTGACCCTCTCGAAGAGTTCCTTGAAGTCCTCCTTTCGCTTCAGGCTGCCCCCCTCCCTCGCGTGGATGTGAGGGAAGCTCAATACGGGAATTACTCCGGGAACCAGCTTGCACAGGGCCAGAACCTCATCAAGAGCGCCGAAAATCACCCTCTTGCCGCTGGTCTCGACTCCTATAAGTGCCCTGATGCCCGTCTTGTCAAACCACTGCCTTATCTCCTTGATTTTCTGAACGAGTTTTGCGAGCGCCTCCTCCTTGGAGAATTCGTGGTAGAAGCCCACATGGGTCACGACAATATCTGCGCCGATTTCTTTCGCTACCAGACCCGCGTAATGTAGATACTCCACGCTCCTGGTCGCAAGCTCGTCGGAACCCAGGAGGTCCATGTAGTAGGGTGCGTGGATGGAGAGCTTGACATCTAGGTCCGAGGCGATCTCACCGAGCTCCCTCATCTCTGCGGCGTCGCGCCCCACACCCGAGTTAAGGGTGCGTATGATGTCGCCCTTCTCCAACCGTATGTCTGGAAGAAACACAGAGAGGGGCTTGCGGCCCCTCACTACATCCACCACGAACTCGTTGGCGATTTCCCGTGGCCTAAGCCCGACCTCCTCATCAGAGACGTATCTTTCAAAAAGGTTGACGCGAACGAACTGTATCTCCATTGCGTTAAGTCCGAGGGCGTGGACATCCTCAATGCCGTCCCTCTGGGTCCGGCCCTTGCAGGAGAGCGGGATGCCGCCGGGACCGAAGCGTATCATGGCAACCGCCGTTCGTTTGTTAGACATATAATAAAAGCCAAGTATTTAATATTGCTCGAATTCCTTATGTACTGCTACCCTGTTCTCCACAGCGGGAATCCACTTTGGACGTCGTAAAATTAGGCGGTAGCGTGCTGACGAACAAGAGGGAGGCGGGCGCAGGGCCGGTTTTCAGGACCGCCGTAGCCCGGAGGTTGCTCCGGGAGGTCAAGGCCTCGGGTCGCCGGGTCGTATTAGTCACGGGAGCTGGCTCTTTCGGCCACGTACTTGCAGAAAAATACGGACTCGCCGGAGGCTTCAGGGAGGACAGCCAATGGAATGGTTTTGTGGAGGTCGCCAGGGACGTCCGCCGCCTGAACCTGATGGTGCTCGACGAGGCCCTCAAAGCGGGAATAAGGGCGATATCGGTCCCGCCGAGCGTTTGCGCCCTCCAGAAGGCCGGGGAGCTTCACTATCTGGACGTCGGTGTTTTCAGAAGATACCTCGAGCAAGGCCTCACACCCGTGACATTCGGAGACGTATGTCTGGATCTATCGGAGATGAGGTTCTCAATCTGCAGCGGCGACGCCCTGACCCGGTATCTTTCAAAGGAGCTCGGGGCCGTGAGGGCGATTTTCGTGTCGGACGTGGACGGTATCATGGTCGGGGAGGGGAGGCTGGCGGAAGAGTTCGGTGAAGAGGACATCGGGAGGATAGCGCCCGCGGTGCCCGGCAGGTTGAGTGCCGCAAATGGGAGAAGGTCAGGAAAGGGGGGGAGGGCCCAGGAGCGTCCGTTTGTCCAGCGGCCGGCAGGCAAAGGAGTAGCTGACGTGACGGGTGGGATAAGGGAGAAAGCCCGGCTCGCCCTAGAGATGGCCCGGGCGGGGACGGAGGTTGTGATTCTCAATGGATTAAAAAGAGGCAGACTCCTCGAGGCCCTCAAGGGCGGCCGACCCCTGGGAACGTGGTTCAGGGTGCGCTAGATACTGTCGAGGCCAGAGAGGGAGCAAGATAGGGAGCACGGGGTGATGAATGTGGGAGAGGGGAAAAACCGGATGGCTGCGCTCGGAAACTCACCAGCTTTGCGGACCAACATGGGGAGCCGGAAGAAGGAGCACGTCGAGATATGCCTTACAGAAGAGGTGTCCGGTCCCCGTTACTGGGACGATGTCTGTCTCGTGCACAACGCCCTCCCCGAACTCAATATGGGCGAACTCGACCTCTCGATAACGCTCTTCGGGAAGAGGCTCAGGGCCCCCATCATCATCGCAGGCATGACGGGCGGCTATCCCGAAGCGGAGGAAATCAACCGCAACCTTGCGGAGGCGGCGGCGGAGTGCGGCGTGGGCATGGGGGTTGGAAGTCAGAGGGCAGCCCTCGAGGACCCCTCCCTCGCGAGCACATTCTCGGTTGTTAAGGAGTACAAAGTGCCTCTCGTCATAGGCAACATCGGAGCCCCCCAGCTCGTGAGGCAGGGGGAGAAGAGGCCTCTCGGTCTCGAGGAACTCAGAAGGGCGAGGAAGATGGTCGGGGCGGACGTGATGGCTGTCCACCTGAACTTTCTTCAGGAGGTGGCCCAGTGGGACGGCGACACGCAGGCGCGGGGCTGTCTGCGTGCGATTGATTCCCTTTCGAAAAAAATGCCCATCATTGTCAAGGAGACAGGTGCCGGAATATCTACAGAAGTCGGGAGGAGGCTTCTAGAAACCAGTATCGCGGGCGTGGACGTCGGGGGTGCGGGGGGTACGAGCTTCTCCGCGGTCGAGGCCTACAGGGCTGGAAAGAGGGGAATGAGGGTCAGGGAGAGAATCGGGAGCACGTTCCGTGACTGGGGGATTCCCACGCCCGTCTCCGTCCTAGAGCTCAGGAGCCTTCACAGAACCCTGCCGATCATCGCCACAGGAGGAATTCGAACGGGGTTGGACTGCGCCAGAGCCCTTGCCCTGGGAGCGAGCGCTGCGGGCATTGCCCTACCGCTTCTGAAGCCCGCGACCCGGGGAGCTGGAGCGGTGAAGGAAGAATTGGAGACGCTGATAAGCGAGCTCAGGGCGGCAATGTTCCTGACAGGCTCGGCGAGCGTGGCGGATATGGCAAAAGCAGACTATGTGCTGAAGGGCGAGTGCGCCCTGTGGGCCGCAAGAAATTAAAAGCTGATAGCGGAACCGCGGAAGGACAGTTGGAAATGAGGCGTAGCGGGTGGAGCGGGGGGCGTTGAAAAATATGTGCCGGGGGCACAGGCTTAGTAATATATACCTTTAAATACGCACCAGAATTATTATATCATTTATAGTAATTTAGTAGCTGGCTGGTGGGTCAATGTCGAGACGCTTTCAGGCAGGTATCGCTATCTTTTTAGTACTAGTCGCCCTCACGCCCCCGCCGGGCGCAGGGAAGTCGGAGAGCCAGACGAGGCTCGAGCTCGAGACATTCTCGGATGGCTCCATGGAGGCCCGTCTCTTCTTTTCTGTCCCTGGAGACATGCTCACCTCCGTTCGAATGCCAAAGAAGGTGACGATTCTAAGCGCCGAGGTGGACGTCAGCGGAGCTCCCTATGTCTGGAACGAGAGCTTCATCCATACGGAGAAGGCGGATTTCGAACGATTCAACCCAATCTACCGTCTGGACCTGAACACCACACCGGGGGCTGTCATGCTTGATAAACCCTACGACGACGATTTCAATGACCAATTCCTAGCCTTGAAGTGGAGGTGGCTCACCCCTCCCGCATACTACGATGAGGGCCTCCAAGTCCCCGGCCACCTAAGGGTTGTCTCGAACGCCAACACCACATTCTGGGGCACCCAGACCAACGGAAGCTTTCTTTATCAGAATATGTCTGGCTGGTATGGCTGGAGAGTCATCACCAAAATAACAAGCTCCCCGACGAGCCCATTACAGAGAGCGGGCATCGTCGTCTTCAACACCACTAGAGAGTGGATTGAGTTTTCCTACGGCATGCTGCCGGGCGGGCTGGGGATAATGAGAACCAGCACAACCAGTGGCTCATCCTCCCAAGTGAATACCTCGCTCAGCAACGAGACCGTCTGGCTGCAGCTTGAGAAGATCAGCTCCGGAACCTGGCGCTTCTACTACTCACTCAACGGCGAGAACTGGACACTCTTTAGCGCTGCAAATCTGAGCAAGACATTCCCCAGCTATCCCCAGAGCCTTCAGGTCGGGCTGGTTGTAATGGACGGAAACAGCGGGCTGGGCCACACCGCCGACATCGACTACTTCTGGACCGATCAGTACTTCACCGGAGGCTACATGACCTCGCCCGTGATTGAGCTCGATGGCACCATCCAGTCGGCGACGCTGAGCTGGAACTTCAGTGTTCCCGGGAGCGGATACAACGTTACCATCGGGGCCAAGGTCAACCCAGGCCAGGCCACCTTCGACCAGCTCACCAACGGCATCCCCTTCAACTTCACATCGCAGGGCACGAGCTTCTGGTACAATGTGAGCTTCGTGACGCCAAGCGGGGCTGCGAACGCCACCCCGGTGCTCAGGGAGGTGAGGGGCAACATCACGCTCAAGGACAACCCCTTCAATTGCTCGGTGGACGTCGGAGCGGACGGCACGGCCGAGTGGAGGCAAAGCGGGAGCATTGGCCCCTCGCCCTACCACATCGTTTTCAGCGAGGCCCTGAGCGCCGCTATACAGGCCGCGGAGCCGGATACGCAGGGCCGGGTCGAGGTTCCGATACGGGTTAGTTCAGAAGGTAAGGGCCTTATAAGTCTCACGAACCTCACAATAGCCTATGTTCTGAACTCGCCGCCCTCCGTTGTTACCCCAATCGCCCCTGAGAATGGCACTTACATCACCACCCTCACCCCGACCTTCACCCTGAATGCCACAGACCCCGACGGCGGGACGATATGGTTCGAGCTCGAGATATACTTCAAGGGCGCCACCAGCCCCACGCACAGGACAAACCAACTATCAAACGCGGCGGGCTGGACCACGACAAACTACACATCGGGCGAGGAGGCGAGCTACACGGTACCCATCGCCTACAAACTCGCGGATGGAAGGACCTATGTATGGAGAGCCAGGGCCAACGACGACTGGGTCTGGGGCCCGTGGTCAGAGTTCAGGGAGTTCACGATCGACACCACCCCGCCCGTCGGCTGGGTGATGGACGACGGGGCCGAAACCTCTGACCCGACCAGCCTGCACGCGGTTCTCGCCTTCACCGACGATGAGTCCGGGGTCGTTAAATACGAGTATGGTGTGGGGACCTCCAAAGACAAGCCCAACATCGCCCCCTTCGCGGAAACCACCGAGTCCAGCGTCACCGTTCGCAACTTGACTCTCGTCTACGGCTTTAAGTACTATTTCATCGCAAGGGCGATGAACGGAGCGGGCCTCTGGTGTGACTACGTCGCCTCCGACGGAATCTCGCTGAGGAAGGGCGCTGTGAATTACCTGCCCACCGTCTCCATATCTTCTCCCTCCGATGGCGAGACCCTCTCGGGCGTGGTCACGGTGTCCGGAGCGGCGAGCGACATCGAGTTCCTGGACACCATAACGGTCTATGTTCAGGTGGACAGCGGAGAGTGGCTTGAAGCGAGCGGGAACTACTCCTGGGCCATCGACATTGACACCACGAAGTACGAGGACGGAAGACACACCATCACGGCGAAGGCGTGGGACGGTAAGGCCTATTCAGAGCTTGCGAGGGTGAACGTAACCTTCAGAAACAAACACGAGCTGGAGCTGGTCTCCGCAGACCCACCCCCTGGCCCACAGGTTGCGGAGAACTCAAGCCTGACATTCTCTGTGGAGGTCCACGATCCCCTGGACCGCGTGCTGAGCTACAGGTGGCTCGTGGACGGCGTCGTCCAGGTCGGTGAAACCGGCCTCTCCTTCGCCTACATACCCTCTTACACGGACGCCGGTGTGCACAATGTGACTGTCTCCGTCTACGCCACGGGAGCGGAACTCAACCACACCTGGACGGTGACCGTCCTGAACCAGAACAGGCCGCCGACCGCGCGCATCGCCCTGCCCGGCCAGCAGGAGCGCTTCAGGGTGAAGCAGGAGGTGACCTTCGACGCCACGGGCTCCTCGGACCCCGACCCAGATGACACCCTCACCTATCACTGGGAGTTTGGTGATGGCACGAGCGCCGACGGGCTGAGGACCACGCACAGGTACCTGAAGGCCGGGACCTACACCGTGACGCTTCAGGTCAGCGACTCCTACTCCTTCAACATCCAGACAGTCGAAATCGTCATCGTTGAGGAGGCCGCGGCAGGGCAGAGCTTCCTCGACACCTACGGCGTCTACATTGGTGGCGCGCTGGCTCTTCTAATAATCCTAGTGCTCCTAGGCATCTTTGCGAGTCGCAGGAAGCCAGAGGAGAGACCAGGAGTGAGGAGAAGGGAGGAGGAGAGGGAGGCGAGAAGGGCCCGGAGGCCCGCGCCCGCTGGTGTGGAGGCGAGACCGGAGGGCGAGGCCGAGCCCGGCTTCCGCGCCGGAGCTCCGCCTGAAGAAGAGGCCCTGCCCGCATTCGACGTACAACCGCTTTCCCCGGAGGAGGCGGCGGCGCTCTCGGCGGCTGAGGCGGGTCACCCAGGGCCGGTCCAGGAGACCGCTCCGCAGCCGCCCTATCAGCCTGCGGTCCCGTCCTACGAGGCTCCGGCGCCGGCTTACGAGCAGCCCGCGCCCTCCTATGAAGAGCCGGTTTACGGTTATGGTGCCCCTGAGGGGGCGCAGAGGCCGGCGTGGGCCGCGCCCACGCCGGCGGCTGTGCAGCCATCTCGTGCACCAGCTCCCGCATGGGCCGCGGCCGCTTCCGCCTCCCGCCCCGCAGGGGCGGCGCCCGCGGCACCCGCGCCACCCCCCGAGGCTCCGGCCCCGGCCGCTCCCAGCGCTCCCGGGACGTATGACGAGATTCAGAGAATTCTGGAAAGGTTCGTTCCGGCGGAGACGATGGAGACCGCCCCGCCCGCGGCTCCGATCGCGGCCGGAGGAGCGCCTCCGCCTGAAGGTGAGAATCTGGAGGACATACTCAAAACGCTCAGAGGCGTGAGCGAGTCCCTCGGAGCCCCGGAGGCCCTCGCCCCGCCCTCCCCGCACCCCCCAGCAGCGCCAGTCCCTGCGGTTCAATATACCGCTCCCGCTCCGGCGGCCGCAGCCCCGCCCGCCGCCCCCGCCCGCAGACCCGCGCCTGCCTGGCCGCGGAAGGGCGCGACGAAGCGCATCCTCCGCTGTCCCCAGTGCAAGGCGATATTTGAGGTCGTGGACACTGGCGAGAGGCCGCTGGCAATTAAATGCCACGCGTGTGGAAAGGAGGGCTTTCTTAAAAAGTAGCTACTTCTTTCCCCCGTCCGGGGCGAGGGTGTACAGGTAGTAGCCGGCGGCCCCTATGCCGACCATTAAGATTACGACGGAGTAGAGGCCGATGTCGAGGAAGGCGTTGTGGAGCGAGCCCCAAATTATATATAGCAAAATACCCAGCAGCATCAGGGCGAGATAGAGGGTTCTGGCCCAGTTGACCTTTCTCAGCCGTGCTAGTGCCCTTCGCTCTCCCATCGCATCAACCCTAGAAATCAGCCCCTATTTAACACTGATGGAGCTACCAGCCAATGCTGGGGGACTATTCGTCCGCCGAGCCCAAACCACCTCTCCTTAGTTATCATCGTGTTGATGCTGAGGCACTGGGCAATGCCCCTCAGGTTTGGAAATAGACTGCGCAGTTCACCTCAAGCCCACGAGATTGATGAGCGAAAAAACATTCAGTCGGAAGTGTTATTATCGTCGAAGCCTCTGGGGCGGGGCGGGGATGTGCAGGACGCTGGGGACTGATAGAGCGAGTAGAGGGGTGAGACCATACGAACGGGGGCGAGGAAATGGCCGAGGGCTTTAATATAAAAATCATAGAGCAAACGGCGGTCGAGCTGCTCAGGATGGCGGTGACAAGCCTGCCAGAGGACGTAGTGGCCGCTCTCAGGCGAATGCACGATGAGGAGACCGAGCCGGCGCCGAAGATGCAGCTCGCGGCGATTCTGGAGAACCTCAAACTGGCGGAAGAGAGCGGGACGCCCCTCTGTCAGGACACGGGCATCCATGTCTTCTTCGTCCGGGGGCCCTTTCACCCCAATTTTCCTGTTCGCCTGGGCGATATCGAGGAAGCGATAAGGAGGGGCGTGGAGAGGGCGACGAAGGAGATACCGCTCAGGCCCAACGCCGTGCATCCCCTGACCAGGAAGAACTCCGGGACCAATCTGGGTGCTCATCTCCCCTGTGTCCTCTTCGAGCCCTCGGATGAGAACTTCATCGAGCTGACCGCAATGCCCAAGGGTGCGGGCTCGGAGAACATGAGCGCGATGGCGATGCTGACCCCGAGCGCCGGGGAGAGGGGGGTTAAGAAGTTCGTCTTCGACACCCTCCTGCGCGCGGGCAGCAATCCCTGTCCCCCCGTGGTTCTGGGCGTAGGAATCGGGGGCTCGGCTGATCTCTCCCTCGCCCTAGCGAAGAGGGCGCTGTTCAGGCCGCTCGGGAGCCGGAACCCGGACCCCGAAGCCGCCCGTCTCGAGGAAGAGCTCTTCGACGCCCTGAACGGAATCGGCATCGGCCCGATGGGCCTCGGAGGCAGGAGCACCCTCCTCGGCCTCCACATAGAGCTCGCCCACTGCCATACAGCCTCCCTGCCGGTCGCCGTGAACATTCAGTGCTGGGCGGCGAGGAGGGCTACCGCGAGAATTCACCCAGACGCGCGGGTCGAGTGGTTGACGCACAAAAAATCGAGGGGGGTGGGCTAAGTGGCCGAATATCGCCTGAGGCTACCAATTACGGAGGGGGCCGTAAGGGCACTCCAGGCGGGCGACATCGTCCACCTGACCGGGGAGCTCTACACAGCCCGAGACGAGGCTCATATGAGGGCGCTGGAGCTATTGAGAGAGGGCAGGGAGCTGCCCGTGGCCTTCGCAAAGGGTGCCGTCTACCATTGCGGCCCCATCATGAAAAAGGAGGGCGAGGGCTGGAGGCTCGTCGCGGCCGGGCCGACGACATCGAGCCGCATGAACTCCCTCGAGCCGGATTTCATAGAAAAGACGGGTTCGAGGCTGATAATCGGAAAGGGCGGGATGGACGCCGGGGTCCTTGAGGCACTTAAAAGGCATGGCGCGGCCTATCTGGCCTTCCCCGGGGGTGCGGCGGTGCTAGCGGCGCGCAGGGTGAAGAGGGTCAAGGGGGTGCATTGGCTTGACCTAGGGATGCCAGAGGCCGTGTGGGTACTAGAGGCAGAGGACTTCGGGCCTCTCGTGGTCGCAATGGACGCCTCGGGCCGGAGCCTATATCTGGAGGCCTCGGCCTCCGTCGAGCGGCGCGCGGCCGATGTGAGGCGAAGGCTCGGCATTGAGTGAGGGGGCGACCCATGGGTGATTAATAAAGATATTATTAAGTATTGGAATGTTATATGTCTCTGCCCTGAAGCTCCACATGCTCACGCTCAAATAATGAAGAACCGGAGGCGAGGCCATGGCTGAAGTCCGGGAAGTGATAAAGAAGATATGCCTGCTCGGGGACCCCGCGGTCGGCAAGACCTCCCTCATTCGCAGGTACGTCTTCGACATGTTCGACGACAAGTACATTACGACCATCGGTACGAAGGTGACGAAGAAAACTGTGGTCGTGCCATCGAAGGGCGGCGGGGGCGGGGTCAGGATAACCCTCCTGATATGGGACATCCTGGGCCAGAGGGAGTACCAGAGACTGCACCCCGTCTACTACCAAGGAGCCGAGGGTGCGCTCATCGTCTGCGACGCGACACGGAGGGAGACGATGGGTAGCCTAGCGACTTGGGTCACGTCATTCAAGAACGTTGTGGGCAACGTGCCCGTGGTGTTCCTTATCAATAAGTCCGACCTCGTGGACATGGAGAGGTTCGACAAAAGTGAGATAGAGGCCCTGAGCAGGCAGCACGGAGCTCCCTACATGGCCACGAGCGCTAAGACTGGAATGAATGTTGAAAAGGCCTTCATGACCGTGAGCGAGGCGCTGGCGGCCACACTCAGCGGCTGAGGTGGTGAGATGGCAGATGGAGGCAACACAAATAAGAGCGATGAGAAGAAGCCGGTGCTCCAGACAGCCTTCTTCATCATGCCCGGCAACGCCCTCAGGAGCCTTAGGGACGAACTCCAGATATCGGCCGGGGAGAAGATGACAGAGGGGATTCTCTATAGGTACGGGTTCAGGTGCGGCGAGGGACAGATACAGAATATGGACATCGTCTGCGAGGACATGATAAGTATCTCGGAGGTGCTACCGGGGCTCTGGGGGAGCGTGGGCCTCGGGAGAATTCAGCTCAAGGACATCACCGACAGCGGGATGACGGTGATATTCAAGGAGTCTATAGAAGCGATGACGGTGGGCCAGACGCCAAAGCCCTCCTGCGACTTCACCCGGGGTTATCTTGCGGGGATGGCCTCAGCTCTCGCCAATAAGAAATTCATGGCCATAGAGACCGAGTGTATGGCTAAAGGGGACCCCGTGTGTTCCCATAAGCTCACTCTGGCCAAGGGAGAGGTGGTGCCGGGGCAGGAGGCCTCGGCCGCCACGGAGTCGAAGTACAAACTGGAGCGCGGTGTCAGCTATCTTGTCGAGGAGGAGACCCCGGAGATGAGCTACGACATATTCGTGGACATCGTTACCCACGGGGGGCAGGGGCTATGCATTACGAGAGATTATCCAGAGAAGGTCCGGAGGATGTACAACCTGAAGAAGACCCCGATTCTCTGGTTGTCAAATGCAGAAAGTGAGTATGCCATCGAGCCAGTCCAGCTCGGCAAGCTTTACCACCAGATAGAGGACTTCCTTAAGAAGAGCAAGGATAGCGCGGTGCTGCTATGTGGCATTGAGTATATCATCACGCAGAACAACTACACCTCGGCACTGAAGTTCCTCCAGCTTGTCCGCGACCAGATATCGATCTACGATTCCATTCTCATAGCGCCCATCAGCCCCTCCACCCTAAACGAGAGAGACCTGAAGATGATAGAGCGGGAGATGAAAGTGCTGACGAGGAAGTGAGACGGCATGGGGATGAAGGTCTCCGAAGTCATTAAAAAAATATGCATGCTTGGCGACCCTGCGGTGGGTAAGACCTCGCTGGTCCACAGGTTTGTGTTCGACGTTTTCGATGACAAGTACCTAGCAACAATCGGCACCAAGATAACCAAGAAGGCCATGATTCTCCAGTACCCAGAGCATGCCCTCGAAGTCAAGCTGACGATGCTGATATGGGATATCACGGGGCACAAGAGGCACATGAGCATCCACCCCGCCTACTACGAAGGCGCGGAGGGGGCCCTCGTCGTTGCTGATGCCACGCGCATGGACACCATCCACAATATGCGGAACTGGGTGGAGGGTTTCAGGCCGGTGGTGGGGAAGGTGCCAATGGTCTTCTTGATAAACAAGTCGGATTTGATGAACCCAGCCACCTTCGACACAAAACCCGTCGAGGAGCTGGCGAAGGAGTACGGCTCAGTATACCGTCTGACGAGCGCAAAGACAGGCGCCAACGTTGAGAACGCGTTTACGATTCTGGGCGAGTACCTAGTGCAGGACATCGTGGAGAGGCGAAGCAGGCCCGGCCAGTGAGGGTCGATTGATATGGAAGAGAAAGAGAGCAGTGGGGGTCCGGAGAGAGAGGCCAGGATGGCCTTCTTCATTATGCCCACGGTGATGCTGAGGAGCCTGAGGCAGAAGGGCTCCGAGCTGATGACCGGGGAGCAGGTGCGCCGCCTCCTGTTCGAGTGTGGTGCCGACTGCGGTAGGGCGATGGTGAAAAAGATGGACATCACTGACGAGGACAGGGTGGACATCGGTGATACCATCACCGCTCTCTGGATAGAGATAGGACTGGGCCGCCTGCACGTGGAGTCGCGCGAGGAGGGGGAGCTGGTGGTCAACTGCGACGACTCGACCGAGGCGCTGGCGAACGGGAAGACGGGGGAGATGATGTGCGACCTGACCCGCGGCTACTTGGTCGGAATCGCCTCGGCTCTCTCCGGCCACGCCTGGGATTGCGAGGAGACGAGGTGCCTCTCTCACGGGGACCCGGAGTGCACCTACATATTGAGGGCTAAGTAGATTTTTCCAAGAACCCCTCGGGCGGGACTCGATGGAGGAGAGGGAAGATTATGAGCAGCTGGTCAAAGAGTCTGGAGAATCCGGAGGTAGAGCGCCGATGGGAGATTGTGAATTCGATCTGCGCACTTGCAGAAGACAATGTGGTCTACTCGGGAGCGATCTGGCCGCTCCTGGAGGTTCTCGAGAAGGGGGACGAGATATCCCAGAGCTTCGCCTTCCTGGCGATAGAAGCGATGATTCGCAACGAGATTGTGCTGGAGGAGATGTACTACGAGGCCCTTTCCCGGAAGCTTCTTTCTCCTAACCCCTTAGTCCGGGAGGGGGCGATGTGCGCCCTTGCGACTCTCGCATGTCGAGGGATAAGTAAAAAGGAGCTTCTGGAGAAGCTGATTCCCCTTATCTCCGACGAGGTGTACTGGGTGAAAGCGTCAGCAGCATCCATGATTGCGGCCCTGGCCTCGAAGAGCATCTTTAGCCCAGCGGCTCTGAAGCTCCTTATGGGACTCCTTAGCTGGCCCCAGCCGCCCGATACCGTCGTAGAGGCCGCCAACGCCCTCCGGGTCCTGGCCGAGGCAGGTCTCCTGGATCCACACTCAATACTACTGTTAGAAAAACTCAAGAACTCATCGCGGCCTGCAAGAGTCTGGGACAGCGAGATTGGCGAGGAGAGGGAGACGACTATAGGGAGGGAAGTCAGGAGAGCGCTCGAGAGCATACGGAGGAGCATAGGCGAGAGCCCCAATCCATAAGCCAGAGAAAGATGTTAGCGCCCGAGGGAGGCTGATGGGAGCGAAAGATGAGGGGTTTGTGGTCGTAGACTCCCCAGGCCGCCCTTCCCTCCCTCTTGAAGAGGTGATAAACAAGGTTATTCTCGGCAACGCATTCGATGTGTTGCCCAAACTCGCTAGCGAGTGCGTGGACCTTGTCTTCATCGACCCGCCCTATTTCCTCCAGCTGCCCGAAAAAAGGCTGCTTCGCTGGAACGTCAGGACAGTCGTGGACGCTGTGGACGACGAGTGGGACAAGTTCCCGTCCTTCGAGGAGTACGATGCCTTCTGCACCCGCCTCCTGACGGAGGTCAGGAGGGTCATGAAGCCCACCGCGACCATATGGGTCATCGCGACCTACCACAGCGTCTTCCGACTGGGGAAAATACTGCAGGACCTGGGCTACTGGATTCTGAACGACGTCATCTGGCTCAAGACCAACCCGATGCCGAACTGGCTCGGGGTGCGGTTCACCAACGCCACCGAGACCCTGATATGGGCGGCTCGGGACAGGTTCGCCAAGAAATACACATTCAACAAATCCGCGGCGAGGGAGTTTGGGGAGGGGAAGGTAGGGGCGAACGTCTGGCGAATACCGCTCTGCACGGGCGGGGAGAGGCTGAAGCGGGAGGGCGGGGGGAAGCTGCACTCGACCCAGAAGCCCGAGGAGCTGCTCAGGCGCGTGATCCTGACGACAACGAAGGAGGGGGACCTGGTGCTCGACCCGGTCGCGGGGACTGGCACGACGGGGTTCGTGGCGAGGTCGCTCAAGCGCGATTTCATAATGATTGAAATTAACCCGGATTACGTCGCGGGAATCGAGAGGAGATTCCAAGGTGCCAGAAAAAAGCCGGGGTGCGGAAGGGTTAGGCTGCCGGCGTATACGCCGGGACAGGGGGGCCCTGACCAATTATATAGTGGGTCCGCCCGGATTTGAACCGGGGTCTGATGGTCCCGAACCACCAAGTATAACCAAGCTAGCCCACGGACCCTCTGGGCGAGGGAGGAGAACGGGCAAGGAGATAATGAAGCTATCCCCTCTCACGTCAGGATGGCATTGTGTATCTTCGCCCGCCTGAAAGCAAGGGGGACCCCCCACTGCTCTCAGAGCTCCGCCGTCAGCCTCACTAGATGCGGGTAGGCCCTTCGGAGGGCCCGGGCAACCTCCTCTAGCGGAAAATCCGCCCTCGTGCCGTGGTCCGCGAGATACTCAATGTACACCCTTCCCTTCCTGTCGAGCCTGTGCAGGAGGGCGTCCATCCTCCCGTCGAAATCCACCGGGGCGATTCCGAATCTTTCGCAGTATCCGATATCGAAGGAAGGGGTGGCCTTGACCCATTTCTCATCGAGATACAGCTCGACATAAGTGTGGTAACACATGATGTCTGTTCTCAGCCTCTCGAGCGTCGTGGACGGCAGAAGGCGGTTTCTTATATCGGCGAAGTGTAGGCGCGAGGGTATGCCCGCAGCCCGCGCCAGAGCAGCTAGAAGAATCGCTTTGGTCATGCAGAACCCGTCTCCCCTCCGCAGTGTCTCCGACGCCCTGAAGTAGTCCCTGCCCGAGATTTCGTACAGTATCCTGCAGGGCAAACTGTCCCGGACGAAATAAAACAGCGCCCGCGCCCTCTCCACATCAGAAATAGCGCCGTAGGTCAACTCCCTTGCCTTTCCGTGGACCGATGATGCGCGCGCGTCGATAAAGAACGTTGGATGGAGGAACTCCTCCATTCCCTCACCTCAGAACCCGAGCCCCTCCTTTATGAACCTAACGCCCCAGGCGAGGGTTATCATGCCTAGAATCACCGTCATGAACTGAATCGGCGTCCTCCCTATTCTCTCGATGAGGCTCCCCGGGAGGCAAAAGAGGGCAGCGGTCAGGAGGAGCACAATCGTAACTGCGGTTCCTGTGACCACCATCCCGAAGTCTGAGACCGAGGCGATAATCGCCGTGATGGCCGCCGGGCCTGTGAGCAAGGGCGTGGCGATGATCGCAGCAATCGCCGGTGCGGAACCCCCAGCCTTCGGCTCGCCCTGTCCTAGCGGGTGCCCTAGCGACATCTGGACGCCGAATATCGCCAGAACGATTCCGCCGGCTATCTTGAAGTCGGAGATGGAGACATTAAACAGGTGTAGCAGCGGTTCTCCGACGAGCAGGATGGCGTAAGAAAGGGCCGCAGCGGCCAGAACCGTGTAAACTGCCGTCCTCCTGCGCTCCGGTGCTTTCATTCCGGCGGTCGCCACGGTGAAGACGGCGAAGCTCGCCAGTGGGTCGAAGATGACCACGAAGAGGACGATGAGCTGCGGCAGGTCCTCCAGCATTGCGGGGGCCAAAGTGGTTCGGGGAGAAAAGCATTACTACGCGCGATGAAATCACCTCCTCATGCCGGGTCTCGAAGTCCAGCGTTACCTTGAGGGTCTGGGGCGATTCGGAATTCACATGGGGCTGAGTCGCGTCCGGAGGCTCATGGAGGAGCTTGGCAACCCGCATCTCGCCTACAGGACCGTCCATGTCACGGGCACCAATGGCAAGGGCTCGGTGTGCAGGATGCTCGCCTGCATTCTCGAGAGCGCCGGATACAGGACCGGCCTCTACCTCTCCCCCCATCTCGAGAGGTTCAACGAGAGAATAAGCGTCAACGGCCGGAACATATCCGACGCATCCCTAGAGAAGGCGGTGAGAAAGGTGAGGCCGATTGTTGACGCGATGGCTGAGAAGGGGCATCAGTGCACGTATTTCGAAGCCACGACCGCAATGGCCTTCGAGCACTTTAGGCGCGCAAAGGTGGACATAGCGGTAATTGAGGTTGGACTCGGCGGGAGGCTGGACGCGACAAATGTCATCGAGCCCCTTGTGTCCGTCATAACGAATGTCTCACTGGAGCACACGGAGCACCTTGGGGCAACGGTAGAGAGGGTGGCGGCGGAGAAGGCGGGGATAATCAAGCCCAAAAGACCGGTCGCCACGGCCGCGTGGGACAGGAGGGCGCTCGAGGTCATAGAGAGCGTCGCAAAGAAGAACCGGAGCCCCTTCCACCTGATGCAGAGGGAGGTCCGGAGGAGGCCCCTCGGATGGGACCTCCATGGCCAGCGGTTCGACATCTACACAGACAACGGCCAGTACAGGGAGCTGTTCACCCCGATGCTCGGACGCTTCCAGCTCACCAACGCCGCGCTCGCCCTTCTGACGGCAGAGCTTCTTTCCGGCGCCGGGCTGAGGGTGACTGAAAAAAGCATTGCACGCGGAATTCGGAGGGCTTGGTTGCCTGGCAGGATGGAGCTGATAGAAGGCAAACCGTCGCTCCTCCTCGACTGCGCCCATAACCCCGGCGCGGCCGCCGAGGCGGCTGAGGAGGTTGCAAGGATAAAGGAGAGGGGCGGCTTCAGACGGGTTCATCTGCTTTTCGGAATCATGAAGGACAAGGACCTTAAAGGAGTGCTCGGGCCATTTCTGCGCAGCGCCGACACCCTGACCTACACTGAGTTCTCGAGCGAGCGCTCCATGCCAGTAGAGAGCGCGAGGTCCGAGGTTGTGGCCATCGCCGCAAGGGCCGGCGTGAGGGAGGTCTCGTTTTCGAAGCAACCGACGGAGGGCCTGGACGCGATTCTCGGGAGGGCGGACGGGGGCGATCTGGTCTGGTGCGGGGGCTCGATGTACCTTATCGGGGAGGTGAGGGGGGAGCTGAGGAGGAAGGGGTTGGTGGGGGGATAGGCCATTTTTATTCAGGCCTTTTTCCTCCCGGTCAAAATCCTCTCCCTTTTTTCCTCAGCATTAAAAGGAGCGTCACCACGACCGCAACAATTAAAATTGCGCTCATACTTACCAGCGCGCTCGAAAACGTGAGTTCGTAGTAGGTCACACACCGGACAATAGTCAGGTTGTTCCCCGCCGGGTCGGTCGTCTCGACGACCACCCGGTTCCTGCCCTCAGAGAGTCTGAGCTCATATGCGAATCTTCCGTCCGGCATGACCGGGACGGGTCGGCCGTTGACAGAAACCATGGAGCCGGGCTCGCTCCTCCCCTCAAGGAGGAACCGGGGAGTGTGGACGATGATGTCATCTTTCAGGTTGAGGCTCAGGTGCGCGATTGTGTCGATTGTGACCTCCAGAGTCTGCGTTTTTTCGGTGTTGCCCAGCCTGTCAGTGCTGTAGAACTCCAAAATATAACGTCCATCGAGGCTGTGGTCCCCGGCGGCCTCGACCCGGAGCTCATTTCCAGTCAGGAAGGGTGCTGCTGCTCTAATGCCCTTTGATATACGGAAGTAGGTGGCACAGACCCCGCTTCCCGAGTCCGAGGCACGGAGCTGAATTTTTATTGTTTCCCTTGAAAGATTGCAGGGCAGCAGGGCCTCTGTCGCTGGAGGGGAGGCATCCACGAAAACCCTCTGCTCCAGTACCTCCGATTGATAGTCGACATGCTCCACACACCGGTAATGCAGTACATGGGCTCCGGGTCGGGAAATGGTAAAGTTCCCATTAAAAATGAAGTAGCCCTCCCCGTCCAGCTCATATTCTATTCTTGCCACGCCGCTGCCGCTATCCTCCGCATCCAGCATTATCAAGGTGGCTTGAGTGATGAATACCTGTCTCCCATCGGTCAAATTCGGGCCGGAGAGCGTGATGTTCACTGTTGGGGGCCGGTCATCGATGCAGAACCATACCACGTTGTGTGGCTCCTCGTTTCCCGCGGAGTCGACACTCCAGAACGTCAGATTATGGTGGCCGGCAATGCTCTCCTGCACCGGTCCTGAATATTTGTGATATCCTAAAATTACTTCCTCTCGGCGCTTCCAGGTGGTCCTTGTTCTACCCATCCTCAGAACTCCTCCTTATGGACCTTTAAATACTCCTTCCGCTCATGAGGCCTGAGCTTGCGCACGAACGCCTGAATCGGGGTCTCGGCTCTATCCAAATTAAGACTCATATGCGGTTTGTCTGTATTGTACCACACTATTATCTCATCAAGGTTCTCGAACTCCTTCTCCCCATCGGGCCACCTTGCCCTCAATTTGGACTTAATGGTACCGAATACCCTCTCCACTTTTCCTCCGGTCTGAGGGTGCTTCACTCTCGACATTATGTGTTGGACCTAAATTCCACGCACCTTCATTAGCTCATGCAATTTTTCATCCAGGAAGCCCACAGCATCCTTGGAGATCTTCGTGAATTGGCTTCCGTGGTCCGTGAGGAGCTGCCTCGGGAAGCCGTATCTCTCTCCGGCTCTCAGGAAAGTTTCCCAGGCCACCATAGCCGTCGGGGCAGGGACCTGAGCGTATCCTACAATTAACCTGGAAGCGTCGTCTAGAATCACCAGTAGCCACTCCCCAGGAGACAGCTGAGTGTAGTCCATTTGCCACAGCGAATTGCTGTGACGGCGCTCGAAGCGCACCCAGCGTTTCCTCCGCTGTTTGCTGGGCATAGCCTTCACCCTGCCCATCACTTGAGCAGCTTCCAAAGGCGATTATGTGGTATATGAACCCCATAGCTCTCCTCAAGTCTCCCCTCCAGAGCGACAGGATGCAGGTGATGCTCGAGCTCACAGGCATATACAAAGTCAACTTCCTCAGAGGAAACCGGTTTTGGGGGTCTGCCGACCCGGCCAAGGCCTGGAAGAGGTTCATCGTTGTGGTACCTCCTTCGGACCTCCCTTATCCATCGTGAGGAGACCCCGAATTCCCTTGCTATCTTATAAATCGTGGCGTTCCCATGGTTCAAACGCCGGATTATCTCCGCCACATCTCTCCGGGAGAGCTTTCCCATGGGAGGTAATTGAAATGCTGAGAGGAAGTTATTTCGGGATATTACAGTACAGGGGCCTCTATGACGGGGTGGATCTGGTCTACCGCAGGGTTGGGAATGGAGTCAAGTACGAGTTCATCGTTCGGCCGGGGGCCGAGCTCTCCGATATCCAGCTCGAGTTCGAGGGCGCGGACCTCACCGCCCAGGGAGACACGCTATTGATCCGTACCAAGGCCGGAACCCTCGCGGACGAGGGTCTCGCTTTTTTTGAGGAGAGGGGGGATGAGAGGAGGCCGGTGGAGGGGAGGATGCTTGTCGGGCGGAATATCCTCTCCTATTCAGCTGAATACAATTCCAGTTCGACTCTCGTCATTGACCCCCTCATTCACTCCACCTATCTCGGCGGGGCGCTCGACGACGAGGGCAGCTCCATTAAGCTCGACCCCTCGGGAAATGTCTATGTCGCAGGAATCACGAGCTCCCTGGACTTTCCTGTCACACCGGGCAGCTTCGACGTTTCCTGGAATGGCAGTGACGATATCTTCGTCTCGAAAATGAGCCCGGACTGCTCCGAGCTGATTTTCTCCACCTATATAGGTGGTAAGGCGGACGACAGGTGCAGGGCGCTGGAGGTCGATTCTGATGGAGAGATTTTTCTGGCTGGTGACACACTCTCCCCGGATTTCCCCACCTCCGCCGGCGCGTTCTGCCGGACGTTCGGGCCGAATTCCAATGGTTTCGTCGTAAAACTGAGCGCGGGGGGCTCTGATATTGTGTTCTCAACATTCATCGGAGGCAGCTCAAGTGATGCGGTTGAGGCAATGGCTCTGAACGAGAGTGGCGAGATCTATCTCACGGGCCAGACGAGCTCCCTCGACTTTCCGACCACGCCGGATGCATATAAAGCGAAGACCCATCCCTATTCGGATGGGTTCGTCAGTGTGTTGAGTGAATCGGGCAATAAGTTGATCTTCTCAACAATCATAGGAGGGGGCAACCCTGACGATTTCGGGACGTCCATAGCAGTTGATTTAAAAGGAGCCATCTATGTCTGCGGACTGACGAGGGACCCGGGTTTCGCCACGACCCCCGGCGCTTATGATAGGACACTGGATGGACCAGCAGATGTCTTCGTTTTGAAGCTGAACTCCAGTAGAATTTCTCTGGACTACTCCACATTTGTCGGCGGAACAAACTGGGACTGGCCAGCCTCAATGGCCATCGACTCGCGCGGGAATGCATATGTCACCGGTTCGACCTATTCTACGGATTTTCCCGTGACCCAGGGAGCTTTCAATGAAAATTATTCTAGCGGAAGGGACTCCTTTGTTTTTAAATTAAATTCACGAGGCTCTGGGTTAATCTATTGTTCATATATTGGTGGGATAAGGCATGACTTCAGCAATCAGCTTGAACTGTGCGGAGATGGGAGAGTGATTATTTGCGGCGAGACAAATTCCTACGACTTCCCCGTGACGCGAGATGCATATCAAAGCGAGCTCGAGGGCGGCCGGGACGCTTTCATATCCCGCCTCAGTCCCGACGGCTCCAGACTCCTCCACTCGACCCACCTGGGTTCCTACTGCCTGGCGAACTCCATCGCCTCGCAAACCCTCAACCGGACCTACATAACGGGCATGACCTACACCTACGATTTCCCCGTCACGCCCGGGGTCTACGACACCACCTTCAACAATGGTACAGATGCCTTCGTGACGGCGCTCAGCCTGGTCCCTCCCCCCACCCCGCCTAAAAATCTGACCGCTCGCGAGGGCTACTCATATGTCCAGCTGAGCTGGTCACCGCCGGACGACCCGGGGGAGAGGCCGGTGGTCAATTATTCCGTCCACCGGGGCCACAGAGCATCAAATCTGACCCTTTATACTGTTCTGGGAGATGTCATGGAATTCAACGACACCGCTGTCGAGAATGGAGCTGTGTATTACTACGCCGTCGCCGCCTTCAACTCCATTCTCTGGAGCGAGCTGTCGATACCGGTGATGATCGTTCCGGGAGCGGCTCCGGGCCCTCCCCTCAACCTCTCGGCGGGGTCCGGAGGCGGCTTCATCCTGCTGGAGTGGGAGCCCCCCATCTTCGACGGCGGCCTGTCCGTGACTGCCTACAGAATTTATCGAGGGGAGGCCCGGACCAATCTGTCCAGGCTGGTACAGGTAGGAAATTGGAGTTACCGGGATAACGGGGTGCTCCATGGCGTTGAATATTACTACGCGGTCTCGGCGGTGAACGCGAAGGGCGAGGGCCCCCTCTCGGAACTCGCCAGCGCCCACGCCGCCAGAGCTCCCTCCCCCCCGCGGAACCTGAGCGCGAGACTGGATGGAAGATGGGTGGTCCTCGATTGGAGTCCTCCGCTGGATGACGGAGCCTCCCCCCTGCTTTCCTACAGCATATACAGACAGGAATCGTCCGGGGCCCCCGCCCTCGCCGCCGAAGTCAGCTCCTCGGAGCTTTCGTGGAGGGACGGGCCCTACGAGTCGCTGAACACGATTTACTATTACGCGACTGCCGTAAACGCCATTGGAGAGTCCGTCCCTACCGAGCCGGTGAGGGTGGACACCGGCACGTATCCTGGAGCGCCGACGCACATCAATATCACTCTCGGGAACCGGACCGTGGAGCTCAAATGGCTCACCCCGCTCTCGGACGGAAGGGCGCGAATTCTCCACTACAATATCTATCGCGGCGAGGCGCCGGACAGGAAAGAATTATTGAACTCCGCTGGACCCGGCGCGACCGGCTATACCGACGATTCTGTCGAGAGGGGCAGGGTCTATTATTATTGCGTCTCCGCTGTCAATGCCATTGGGGAGGGCCCCTTCAGCGATGAGGCCTCCATTTCTACGGACGGGCAGCCCCCCTCGCTCATTGTGGAGAGCCCCGCCAGCGGGACATACTTCAATGTGACAAGAGCACGGGTCTGGGGGAGAGCAGAGGATGACTTTGGGCTGGGAATCGTGGAGTTCAGTCTCGACGGAACCAGCTGGACGCTCTGCAATGGAACCTCAAATTGGTCGGTGGCCCACAACCTCATCGAGGGGGAGAATGTCATCCGAATTCGGGCGCTGGACATCTGGGGGAACGAGAACTCGACCGAGCTGCGTATCATGGTTGATCTGGAGAAGCCATTGATCAGAATAATCACGCCTGAGGGCGGAGCGATTCTGAAGGCACGGGATATGGAGATTAAAGGCCAGGCCTCCGACAATATGCTTCTCAGGGCCATCGAGCTGAGCATGGACGGGCTGAACTGGTCCCCGGCCTCCGGCTTGACGGAGTGGTCCGGCCGTCTTGAACTGGAGAGCGGCAATAATACAATCTACGCCCGGGCCACCGACGCCGCCGGAAACACGAACTGGAGCGAGTGCATCTGTACTGTGGATCTGGTGCCTCCCCGCGTGACCATTCTCCGACCTATCGGTAGAGAGCGCTATCGCTCCTCAGGCTCCCCCTTTTTCCTTGAAGTGTGTGGCACCGCAGAGGACGACACCAGAGTTGTTCTGGTTGAGTACAGTCTTGACGGGAAGGAGTGGGCCATGGCCGCTGGAAACGAATCGTGGTCCTTCAGGCTCGGGCTGGAGCCCGGGCGTCATGTGGTCTATGTACGGGCAACGGACAGGGCGGGGAGAACTGGGTATTCAGAGGTGTCCTTCTCATTTGACCTTGTAATTACTATATCGGCTCTCTGGCCGGTTGTGTTGGGCATCATGGTGACTGTCGCTGCAGCGTGCATCATTCTGTTTAAGAGGCATCATATGAGAAAACATCGTTCCTAGGCCTCATCCCATTCTCGGTATCTCCTCAATCGCCTGCGGGTTCTCTATTGACGAGACGTCGCCCAATTCTTTACCCAGAAACCTCGCCTTGATAACCCTCCGCACGATTTTGGCTGTCCGGGTCTTGGGCAGTGCGCTGACGAAGACAACATCCTCCGGCCTGTCCACCTTACCCAGCTCCCTGGCCACCGCGTCCTTCAGCTCCTCTTTGAGGGTCTCGGAGGGGCTGAAGCCCGGTCTCAGAACCGCGAAGCAGACGATTCCCTCGCCCTTGATTTCGTGGGGCACGCCGATCGCCGCGGCCTCGGAAACGGCCGGGTGCTTCATCAGGGCGGTCTCCACTTCGGAGGGCCCTATCCTTCGCCCTGCGACCTTGATGACGTCGTCCGCCCTCCCCAGAATGAACCAGTAGCCGTCCCCGTCCACGAGAACCCAGTCCCCGTGGTCCCAGACATCTGGCCAGCGCGACCAGTAGGTCTCGATGTACTTCTCGGGGTCCTTCCAGAGGCCTCGGGTCATCGATGGTGCGTGGCTCCTGGCTACCAGGTATCCCATCCTTCCGCGCACGGGGCGGCAGTCCTCGTCGACGCAGTCTATGTCCATCCCCAAGCCCGGACCGACGAGCGTCGTGGGCTTCAGGGGGCATATCGGGAGGGGCGCGAGGAAGCAGCCGATGATGTCCGTGCCGCCTGAGATGTTGATTATCGGGCACCTCCCTCCTCCTATGTTCTTGAAGTACCAGAGCCAGGAGGGCGGATCCCAAGGCTCGCCCGTGGAGCCGAGAATTCTAAGGCTGCTCAGGTCGTGCTTCTTGACCCAATCCTCGCCGGACCTCATCAGCATCCTGATGGCCGTGGGCGAGATGCCCAGAATGGATATCCGGTGACGCTCGACCATGTCCCAGAGCCTGTCGGGCGCGGGATAATCAGGCGCGCCCTCGTAGATAAAAACCGTCCCGGCGAGGTTGTGGTTGCCCATTATCATCCACGGGCCCATCATCCAGCCGATGTCGGTGAGCCAGAAGAAGAGGTCCTCATCCCGGATGTCGAAAAAGTAGGCCACCTCCTTCGCCACCTGCACGAGGGCTCCGGCGTGCGAGTGGACCGTGCCCTTGGGCATTCCCGTTGTTCCGGATGTGTAGATAATCAGCGCCGGGTCCATGGAGTCCATCTGCTCCGTTGGACAATCGGCCGGCTTGCCCCTGACAAAGTCGTGCCACCAGATATCGCGCCCATCGGTCCAGGGCACCTCGACCCCCGTTCTCCTGAACACAACCACCTTTCTCAGCGAGGGCACCTGTGCCGCGGCCCTGTCCGCCTCAGTCTTGATCGGGACGTGCTTCCCCCTCCTGTAGGAGCCGTCCGCGGTGAAGAGCAGCTTTGCCTCCGCGTGGTTGAGCCTGAGCGCGACGGCGGGAGCGGCGTAGCCGGAGAATATCGGTATCACAATCGCCCCGAGCTTCATGGCGGCGTACATCGCCGCAACGATTTCGGGGCACATCGGCATGTAGATGCCCACGGTGTCCCCCCTGCCCACCCCCGCCTCCCTCATCGCACTCGCGAGCCTGTTGACCTCGGAGGATAGCTGGGCGAACGTGACGGTCCTGGTCTCTCCGCCCTCTCCCTCCCAGACAACCGCCGCTTTGTGCCTCTTTGAGGATGATGCATGCCTGTCTAGGCAGTTGTGGACGATGTTTATTTTCCCTCCAACGAACCACTCGGTCCACGGGACGCCCTTCGACGCGTCTCGCAGCTTCCTGTATTTTTTATAGAACTCGATGTTCAGGTCCTCGATTATCGCAGGCCAGAACCAGTCAGGGTCCCGCGCGGATCTCTCTATCAGCCTCCGGTAATCTTTTATCCGGTGCTTCTTCATGAATTTCCAGATTCGAGTTGCCTCAATGAACTTCTTCGACGGCTTCCAAACCACACCCTTCATACCATTACGCCTCCTCTTTCCGCTTTCGCGGTCGCTGCATTCCGCGTCCGGGGAACCGCTCTCGGAGACCTGTGAGCCCCTCTTCCTCCACACATTCCACCGCGACAGCCCTCGGCATCTCTTCTTGCCACGCCAAGGACCCCCTCCTATTGCCCTAGTGTTACTCGAATGGCCCAATTGCCCCTGTGCCGATTCGTTCCTCCGCCGCTCACTCCTCCTTGTCACTGGTCCTCTTTTCTCGCCGGCTTCGCCAGCACCGCCCCCTCGAGGGCCTCGTCCACCCTCCTTCCCTCCGCGAGGAGCTGCCTGTACCTGATGAAGTCTATCACGTCGGTTCCCGTGAGCTTCTTCGTGTTGAAGGCGTTGAAGCCCAGGAAGGCCTCCGTGGACATGTTAGCGGCGAGCCAGTGCCTGTTTATCACCTTCGCCTGGTCCCAGAAGAACTTCTTCTTCAGCCGAATTCCATCTATTGATTTAATGAGGCATCCGGGGAAGAGATTCGTGAAGGTCCAAATGACGTCGTTCACAGATTTATCGAGCAGGGTGAAGTCAGTCTTGGCGCTCTTCAGGTACTCTCTGGCCCTCTTCGCTTCCTCTCCTGTTTTAAACTCTCCGTAAACAATCTCCCCGTCCTCAATGTATTTATCGGTAATGACCAGCGGGTTCCTGACCCACCTCTCCCCCTCCTTTATCACAGGCACGACCTTACTGAGCAGGCCCTTGAGCTTCATTTTGTAGGCGCTCCATAGCTCGCACGAGATGCAGCTCCACATCGCGTCCTCAATGCCCAGGTACCAGGGGAGGAAGTCGGTGCTCCCGCCGTCGGGCGCGGAGCCGTGCCGCGGTCCGGCCTGGCCGAAGACTGCGAGGTCGGATGAAATCGAGAGGTCGCAGGCCATCCCGATCTCCTGTCCGCCCGCGACTCTCATGCCGTTCACGCGACATATAACGGGCTTCTTGCAGTTAAGAATCGCGTCAACCATTCCATTGAACAAATCCATGTAGGACCCGTACTCTGCAGGCCTCTTGGAGTAGTACTCCGCATACTCCTTCGTGTTCCCCCCTGTGCAGAAGGCCTTGTCGCCCACAGCCGTGAAGACCGCCGCCACGGCCCTCCTGTCCATCGAAGCTTTGTTGAAGCCTGCGATGACCCCTTTGACCATCTCCGTCGTGTAGGAGTTGTACTGGGCTGGGTTGTTCAGGATAATCCAGGCCGCGTGGAGGCCCTCGACCGGTTTCCCGGAGGGGTCGAGAATGGGCCTTTTCTCGTACATCACGCCCGGAGCTTCCTTGCTGAAGTGCTCCTCGCCCCAGAGCTCGTGGTCCCTCAACACATCATCCTTCGGTAGCCAATCCAGAGACATCGCGTTCCCCCCCGCAGAGGATGAGGATTTTATTTAATAATGATTTCGGACTGGAGCGGCGGTGCAGAATAACCAGTTATCAGCCCTATAAATACCCCCCCCCAAATCCATCTATTCATCCCCCCTCTGAACCTCTGAAATTTCTCAGG
>JAWCLH010000035.1 GCA_038851035.1 Thermoplasmata archaeon | reverse complement strand
AGGGAGGAGTCTGAGGCGGCTCTGAGGTTGAAGGAAGGGGAGATAGAGAAGTTAAGGGAGGAGTCTGAGGCGGCTCTGAGGTTGAAGGAAAGGGAGATAGAGAAGTTAAGGGAGGAGTCTGAGGCGGCGCTTAAGGCAAAGGAAGACGAGATTGTGGAGAGATGGAAAGAGGCGGAAAGGATCCTCCGGAGCAAGGAAGCAGAGCTCTCTAGCCGAGAAACGGGACTGCGGGAGAGGGAGGAGCAATTGGGATGGGTTGAGGCCGAGCTCAAGTCCAGGGAGGACGAGCTCAGCAACCAGCAGAAAGAGCTGTATAGTCTCCAGGCCGAGCTAGAAGAACAGATACGGAGAATCGATAAAAAGAGCGCTGAGCTTGCTCAGAAGTCATCGATTCTGGAGGCGGAGCAAGCGAGGTTTGAAGAAGAAAAGCACAGGCTTGAGGAGATGGCGAGAGGGCTTGAAAGGGACAGAAAGGAATTCGAGGAGAAGAAGAGCAAGCTTGTGGCCCTTGCCAACCGCATTAAAGAAAAGGAGGCGGATATCAGCGAGAGGGAGACCCGGCTCGCTGATGTGGAGAGACGAGAAGAAGAGCTGATGAGGAGAGAGAAAGAGTTCGAGACGCGTGAGCGTGAGCTGAAAGCGGGGCTGGAGCAGGTAGAGGGGCGTGAGGCAACTCTCAAGAAAGAATTGGAAGAGCTGGAAGAGCAAAAGAGAGTTCTTGGTGCCAAATTGGAAGAGTTTGAAAAAAGGGAAAGTGAGCTGGCACAGAGGGAGTGTGCGCTCGCCGGGAGGGAAAAAGAAGTGGAGGCGCGGGAACGTGCGCTCATGGGGGTGGAGGATGAGTTGGCAAAGAAGAGCGAGCGTCTCAGGGCGATGGAGCAGGAGCTCGCTAGGAGGGACGCGGAGCTCAGGGAGATGAGCGCTAAGGTCACGAGCGAGAGAAATGAAGTGTTACTAAAAATGGGGGAACTTGCGCGTAGGGAGAAGGAGTTCGAGGAGGCCTGCGCTGACCTTGAAGGCGCCCAGCAGGACCTCGAGAAGGAGTCAGAAGCGCTCCTGAAAAGAAAAGAGGAAATAGAGAGCGAGCTGGAGAGAATAAGGCAGCACGAGGCCAGGCTATCCGCCGAGGAGGAGAGGCAGAAGAGGGAGGCGGACCGAATTCTGCAGACTGCGAGGAGGCTAGAAGAAGAGGCCAAGCGCATCAGTGAAAAGGAGGAGCTCGTGAGAAAGAGGGAGGAGGAACAGAACCGGGCGCTGATGGCAGAGACGGAGTGGATAACCAGAGAGAAGGAGGAGCTCCTCAGGCAGAAGGAGTCTTTGGAGAGGGGCTTTGAGGAGCTGAGGGCGGAGAGGGCGGAGCTCGCCGAGAGAGAGAAGCGCCTGGAAGCCGCCTTCCCGAGTGGGGTTTTGGCTTCTAGAGCAGGAGCTGCGGGTGTGGTGGTGATGGCGGCGGAGGAGCTTGAGGCGCTAAGAAGAAAAGAGGAGGAGCTTGAGAAACTGAAGAAGAGGGTGGCGGAGTTCGAGGCGGTTGGAAAGAAGAGGGAGGAGGAGCTTGGGACGCTAAGAAAGATGGCGGGCGAATTGGAGGCGCTGAGGGCAAAGGAGAAGGAGCTGGAAGAGCTTAGATTAACAGTGGAGGAGCTCCAGAAGGCTTTGGAAGAAAAGGTGGAGCTCGAGGAGGCCTTCAGGCAGGAGGTGGAGGCGCGGGACGAGGAACTAGAGCGCGCCAGAGCGCGCATCGCAGAGCTGGAGAGAGCGGAGATAAGAGGGGTTGATGGAGGAGTGGAGGTTAAGGACCAAACAAGGGAGCCTTATGAGGAGAGGGCCGAGTATGATGAGAAACTGAAGGGGCTCGAGCAAGAGAGAAAGCGGTTGGAGATAGAGAGGGGAGAGCTCGAAGAAAAACTGAGAAGTCTCGAGGAAGAGAGGAAAAAGGTAGAAGTGGAAAGAGTTGAATTTGAAAATAAGATGAAAAGATTCGAAGAACAAAGAAAGGCGCTCGAAGAGGATAAGGCGAGACTTGATGAGGAGAGGAGAGCCGTCGAGGAAGCGCAGAAACGCCTTGAGGCTGAAAGAAACAGGCTGGAGGAAGGAAGAAAGGAGCTCGACGCAATGCGCGCCAGTCTGGAAAGCGAAAGCAAGAAGCTTATGAAGAGGAAGGAGACCCTGCTTAAGAACGCCCAAGCGTTGAAAGAACTGGATGTTGCTACCCAGAAGCGGAACGAGGAGCTCCAGCGGCGGGAAAAAGAACTCAATGAGCGGATAGCGGAGCAGGAGAAGCGCGAAAGAGAGCTGATGGAGCTCGCCGTGCAGCTCCAGCAACGGGAAAGGGATATGCAACCAGGGGTGGTGGCGGAAGGGCGCGCCGAGGATGTGTTGCTAGGGCAGCCGAAGAGGGGCGGGGCTGAGACTGCCCAAGCGACCCCGCCGAAGCTGGAGGTGTCATCCCAAGCATCCCAAGCGATTCCGACGAGAGCAGTCTCTGCTCCCTCTCCCCCAGCCGCCCCGGGTCCCGGCGGCCCAGCCCGCGAAACAGCATGGGCGGCGATAGCCGTGGCGCAGAGGGGGGTCGAGACCCTCCGGTCGAGAGGAATCATTCCCGGTGCCTCTGCAGAGCTCCTTAGGGAGGCCACGGAGCTGTTCCACTCGGGAGATTTCGCCAGGGCACGGGAGCTGGCCCTCAAGTCCGAGGCCCAGAGTCGAGATATCTCCCAGCTTTTCGCGAAGGCCGTGAAAATACTGGAGGACGTGCGAAGGGAGCATGAGGCAATCGCTTCCGTTGGTGCTCTCCCACCGGACAAAGCCGACGCCGCCGAGAGGGCCCGGAGGGCTTTCGAAGCGGGGGACTACGGCGCCGCGATGGAACTTGGAGAGCTTGCCCTCTCCAGAGAGCCACTTGAGGTCCCCACTGCACAACCTGCAAGCCCTCCGCTTGGACCAATGCCACCGGCGAGGCCCATTGGAGAGGCAATCGACACCCGGGGCAGAAGGCCACCCGAAACTCCGGGACCCGGTACAGCACAAAAGCTCCTATGCTCCGCCTGTAACCGCGTTTTTCAGGCAGTCTTCTCACCAGAAGCCGACAGGATATCGTGTCCGTGGTGCGGGGAGTCGATGCGGCTCAAATAACGGAGGGAGGTGGCGAGGGGGTTGAAAGGGAGAAAAAAAGAAGTTTTCTGCGGGGGAATCACGAGAGTGATAATCACAGAGGAGCGCCGGGGGCGCTGGCCTGTTACCGGAGGTTTGAACGGATGAGGGAGCCCCGGGGGGAGGAGAGGACACAGGAGGTGAGCAGATGAGGACGCTGAATTCTGTGGAGGCGATGCGTAGAATTGACCGCTCCGATATGATGGGTATTCTCCTCTCCTTTCCTGAGCTTGTGGAGAAGGCCTATGCCCTGCCCCGACCCCGCCTTGAGATCTCAGGAATCGATGAGCTGGATGGTGTCGTTGTGATAGGCATGGGCGGCTCCGCGATAGGCGGCGACCTCCTTCAGTCTTGGATAATGGAAAGGGGCGGTCCGCCCGTCTACGTAAATCGGGACTACGACCTCCCCTCCTTTGTAGGTCCGAAGCACCTGGTGTTTGCCGTTAGTTACTCCGGAAACACCGAAGAAACAATATCGGCATTCGAGCTGGCCTTGAGGAAGGGGTGCAAACCTGTAACAATATCCTCTGGAGGAACTTTGGAGCGGCTCGGCAACGCAAGTCGCCACATAAAACTGCCCCCTGGTCTCCAACCGAGAGCCGCGGTCTCGTTGATGCTTCTCCCGATGCTCGGGGTGCTGGAAGACCTCGGTGGACCCCGATGCGAGGCGGAGGTCAGGGAAGCGGCGGGGCTGCTCTCGGCGATGATTGACGAAATCGGTCCGGATGTACCGGAGGAGAACAACCCCGCTAAGCAAATCGCCACCGGGCTTTACGGCGCCTTTCCCATGGTATTTAGCGGCCCCTTTCTCGCTCCCGTTGCAAAGCGTTGGAGAACCCAGCTAAACGAGAACTCAAAGCTTCTCGCGAGGGAGGACTTTCTCCCGGAGATGGACCACAACGACCTCGTCGCGTGGTCAGAGGACCCGAGGGCCGGTGAGTGCGCGGTGGTTATCCTGCGAGACCGGAAGGAGCACCCGCGGGTCGCTAAGCGAGTGGAGCTGACAAGAAAACTGGGGCTGGACAGGGCCCGGTTCGTGACCGAGGTCCGCTCGCGTGGGGAAGGAGCTCTGGCGAGACTGCTCACCGCTCTTCTCGTGGGGGACTTTGTCTCGTTCTATCTTGCCATTCTAAGAGGGATGGACCCCACGCCCGTGAAGGTGATAGAGAGACTGAAGAAGGAGCTAGCAGGCTGAGTGGGCGCACACCGGGGGGCTTAGGGAATGGATTTGAGGGGAGAGGAAGAGGAGAAACTCAAAGTAGCCGGGGTGGCACCGGCGTGCGAGAGCAGAGGGAGCGGTGGAATTCCGGGAGAAGTCACCGCAGTGTTTTTCGATGCATACGGGACAATTCTGGACGTAACGGGCGTCCACCTTGAGTGCGTGAGAAGAATTCTCAGAGATAGGAAACCAGAAAGGGCGTTTGCAGAGCGGGAAAAGCTAGAGAACGAGTTCCACGCGTACTGGGACAGCAGGGAGAGGGTGAATCTGCTCTGGGCGGCAGGGAGGGACTTCCGTCACGAGCCATTTGTGACGCAGCTCCAGCTCAATGTGCGCAGCCTTCGGGAGACCTTTGAGCGTTTCGGGATAGAGGGCGATGCGGAGAGAGGGGTGGAGCTCTGGGTGGAACTGACCAGAAAGGCGGGGGTCTTCAGCGATGTCCACCCGGCGCTCGAGGCAATGCCAGAAACAATGACGCTCGGGGTGGTCTCCAACTCAGACAACTATCCCCTGATTGATATTCTGAAGCGAGAGGGTCTAGACTTTGAGGCCGTGGTGACCTCCCAGACAGCTCGCGCCTACAAGCCCAGCCCCCGAATCTTCCGATACGCTCTGAAAGCCGCGGGAGCATCGCCTGAAAAAACCTTATTTATCGGAGACACGCCCGAAGTCGACATTCCCGGCGCGAGAGCAGCTGGAATCAGAACGGTCTGGCTCAACAGGTCCAGAAGGGGCCTCCGCATCGGAGAGCCCGAGCCGGACATTATCCTTCATGGTCTCTCCGAATTGCCATACCTATTGCAGAAGTGAAATCATATGTTTTCTCGGTGCATGGCGGGGCCGATGGGAGATGACTTGTTTGCCTTAGTGAAATGGAGAATTCTTCCTATAGCAATCTTAACCGTCCGATAGCAAAGAGCTTTTATCCCACAAACCCGCCGGAACATCCTCCCGGCGCTCACGGTTATCGCTCTCCATCTAACCATTGGAGAGCGCTGTTTCATTTTCCTGAAGGCTTTTCAATGGCGAGGGGGCGGCGAAGGGACGAAGAGCTTTTAAATATAGGCAACCCGATTTTGAACCGGTGATGGCGTGGTCAGGGAGCCCCGAATTCGTCCCCTAGAGCCGGAGGGTAAAGAGGCCGGAGGCGGCGACCGCCTCCCGACTATGATATCGGGCCTAGACGAGAGGATGGGCGGCGGAATTCCGAAGGGCTTTCTGGTGCTCGTCGCCGGGCCCGTGGGCTCCCTGAAGTCCTCGATATGCTTCTCAATAGCGCTTCACGCGGCCCGGAGGGGCGCGAAGAGCCTCTACATATCGCTCGAGCAGGACAGCGAGAGCCTGCTCGGCCAGATGGCTAGTTTGGGCCTAGACCCCTCGGGCGTTGCCGGAATGCAGGTCGTTGACCTCGCGGGAGTGAGGCAGGACATCGACGAGGAGAGGGCGGATTGGCTTGAGTCCATCCTCGGCCTCCTCGAGAGGTATAAGAGGGAGAGAGGGTGCGACGTCCTAGTTCTCGACTCATTAGATGCGCTCTACTCCCTCGTGACCTTTACCAACCCGCGCCGCGAGCTTTTCCACTTTTTCCAGAGGCTTAGGGCGCTCAAGGCCACGACGCTGCTCGTCTCGGAGATCGGGCTGGACGAGAAGCGCTTCGGCAAGCACGGGGTAGAGGAGTTCCTCTCGGACGGAATTCTACATCTGAGACTGCGCGAGGTGGAGAGCGCCCAGCTGACCTCGGTTAGGAGGTACGTCGGGGTGGTGAAGATGCGCAAGACGGCCCACGACACGGACTACCACCCATTCCTTGTCACCCGGGAGGGGTTCGAGCTCATCCTGAAGTAAGCCGGCGCGAGGGAAGGGCGGAGGAGCGATGCGACTCTTGAATAAATTCAGAAAAAGGGAGGACGAGCAGCTCCGGAGCTCGCCGGCGGAGGAGGCTTTTCAGGAGGCGGTGAGACTCAGCGACCAGGAGAGGCACGGGGAGGCCCTCCTCGCCTTCCGGAGAGTGCTCGAGCTCGACCCGGGCTTCCAGCCAGACGTGGTGCACTTAGGCATCGCCCTGGCCTACGAGGCTCAGGGGATGGACGACCTCGCGCTCGAGGAGCTCGCCATGGTAATCTCTCACAACCCGGCCTCGGTTGAGGCCCGCTTCCTGATGGGCGCGATATGCGCGCGGCTCGGCCGCTACGAGGAGGCCGCGCGGGAATACGAGGCAGTCCTCTCGATATGCCCCGGCCACGAGCTGGCGGGCGAGATGAGAAGGAGTATCGAGAGATGGAAAGCTCTATCCTCTGGGGAGACCCTGCGCGGGATGCGGCGCGAGCTCGCCGTATTCATAGAACAGGCCTACAGGCAGTTTGGGGTCGCCCTCGACCTCACGCCCCAGAGCCTCTCTCTGCTCGATGGATTGATAGACGCAGGCTGGAACCTCCAGAGCGGTGGGCCGGGAGTTCTGCGCATCGCCGGGGCCTACATGGGCGAGGTCATCGTCCGCAACCTCGGGGGCCAATGGAGGGTCGCGGACCCGCCGGAGGAGAGCGTTGTCACCGGCATTGTTGGAGGAGAAGTGAGGCCTTTTCTAATGGTGCTGAAAAAGTTCAGGGATGGGAGAGGCGCCTCTCTATTCCGGATGTATTGTGAGCTAGCACGGACCCTCCGATAGGCTCCGATAGGGATGGGATTCCTGAAGCCAGCCTCCCCATCAGCGAGCTCCACCGCGCGGCGGTCGCTTGGGCTGGCGTCCTCGTGGCTCGCGCTACACCTTCTTTTTCTTGAGGCTGATGTCGAACGGCACCTCGGTATGGGAGAGTTCCATCTCCGCATCCATTTCTTTAGAGATGAGGAGGGGCGCGCCCGAAAGCTCGCCCCTGCTCGGTGCCTGCTCAGCCGGGGGTACGTCCGGGAGGCTGGGGCCCGCCGGGGCCGGCTTCTGAAGAGAGGGCCCGGGTGGGGGGCGGATGAGCGGGGTCTTTTTTGGAGTAAGCTCCGTGTGCGCCGCGAGGCTACCGCTCTCCATCTCCATCTCGGCCCTCTCACCGCGGCTGAAGCGCTCCCTCGTCTTTTTCTCGGCCTCGGCAACCGCTGTGTTAAAGCTCTTTCCATTTTGCAGGAGGCTGATGAACTGCTCCACGAGATAGGCGTCCTCGGTCTCCACTGCCTTCCTCTCCTGCGAAGCACGGGCCACATGGTCTAAATGCAGAATTCGGTCCTCCTGCCCCTTCCTCAAGTAGCTCGTCAGCTCCACCGAGGCCTCGTGGGTGTTGTAGTAGGGCTCCGAGACCTCCGGCGTCCAGAGGCCGCAGAAGCTCCTCTTCTGCTCGAGCGTCTTCAGGAAGCTCTGGAAGAACTCGCTGTCGGCCGGGCCCGAGATGGGCAATGAAACGATGTATTTTAGCTTGATGAGGACTGCGTCGGGGGGGCCGGAGGGCTCCGGCTGCTTCGGAACGAGGACCTTGGCGATGGAGACCCTGAACGGGCTGTCCTGCGGCCAGAACTTTTCGGAGAAGTCCACCCTTTTCATGCCTTCCATGCTTGTGGCGATAATGATGGTGAGGGGTAAAATAACTTGCGCATGGGGGCCATTTTGCAGTACAACCCAGGGACGGAGTGGGACCGGGGCTTGATGTGTCTTTCTCCAGTCCCCAAAATATCAATGGAGCAAATCAATTCATTGATAGCTGATACCTACCCATTCATTCTTGGCCTTAAGACCAGGAGATTGGGAATCCCACGAAACTGACTATGAAGTCCTGCCGAAGATATTCACACACTCTGAAAGGGCATTATGGACCTTTACCCCGAGCTCCGTGATTTTGATGACCTCACGCCCTCTCTCGTCCTTTTTGACAGTTATCAATCCGGCACTCTGGAGCAGATCGATATAGACGCTGCATCTCCTGTAGTTCATACCCACCGCCATCTGCAGCTGCGTCCTCCCCAGCTCCCTTCCGGAGCCCCAGAGAACATTTAGAAACCTCTCTACAATGTATAAATCCGGGGTCTTAGGGATGCGGCCTCTCCCGTTCTCAGCCATTCAGGCCTCCTGCCGACACCGACATAATCCTCCCTTGTTGATAGAAGATGATAATTTATAATATTATTTTTTTTAGAAAAAAACTATATATTCGATTATATATTAAGATCTGTGTATGTTCGAACTTCATATTCGACCCGTTTTCCTGATACAGGTCCGTTATATAATACACGGATGTTGCTCCGTCAAGAAGCGTTTATGTTTTATATCAGTTTATCTCAGTTCAGGAGTAGGGGCCATTGATTGAAATTGAGCATTTATTTAAAAAATATGGTTCGAAAACCGCCTTAAATGATGTTAGCATGACTGCCATGCCCGGCGAGATCATTGGTATTGTTGGACCGAATGGAAGCGGAAAAAGTACTCTGATTAAAATATTAGCGTGTCTGCTGCGCCCCACGTCCGGAAAGGTCACAATCCATGGGTATGACCTCACAAGGCAGAAATTAAAAATCAAAGAGATAATAGGCTATGTTCCAGAAAGAACAGCCATCTGGGATGATTTGAATGCGTTCGAAAATCTGTATTACTGGGGCAGAATCAAAGGTGTGGAAAAAAAGATTCTCATCGGAAAAATAGAAATCCTGCTGGAACGAATCAAACTTTCACATGAGCTCAGGCTCGTGGCTACATTTTCAAAAGGGATGAAACAGCGTGTGGCAATAGGGATGGCGTTCATTGATTCTCCAAAAGTCATTCTACTGGACGAGGCGACATCCGGGCTGGACCCTGGTGGCCGGCTCATTCTCCGTCAGATGATCAAGAACCATGCGCGTGAAAAAGGAACAGTGATTCTTTCGACCCATGACCTGCTCGAAGCTGAAAAGATATGCACAAAAATTGTTTTTATAAAGAACGGGAGCGTATGTGGAATCGTTCGTCCGGGTGAAGAAGGAGTCGAGGAGAGATATATGGAGCTGATGGAATGAGTTGGAGGGCTCTTTTTGAGAAGGACGCTGTGATTCTTCTCCGGGGACTCAGGATATCTATCTACTTAATTTTAATTAGTGTTCTGGCGTTTCTATATGTTATTTCGCTAAGTGGGCAATTCAATTACTCATTTCCATCAAAAAACGTTATTGACGGGGGTTTCTACATTCTTCTGGTTATTATTCTTAGTATCTCCATGTTTTCATCCGATACATCTTCCAGAGGGGTGGGTGATTTTGAGCACCATCTATTGCTCCTAATACCTAAAAGAAATATCTCTATACTTGCATCAAAGATGATGATTCCGCCCATATTTTATCTTGTGGGCATAGCTCTATTCACAACAATTCTGTTTTCAATATCAAACAATCTGGCATTTCTTAAACTATGGGGGGTTCGTTTATTGGTGGATACTCTATTGTTCTTTGTACTTTTATCTTTTTCATTAATTTTATTTCTATTCCTCAGGTCCAACTACGCTTTGATTGTGAGTACAGTGACTTTGCTGATACTCTTCATTCTATCACCATACGTCCTGAACATTCTGCCAGAACACCCCAATCCCATCGGGTGTGAATATGAGATTCTCAATGATATGTCTGATGGTTTGATAAATAATTTTACACCGATAATGACATTGATTCTTTATCTTATGACTTTTCTCTCTATTATGATCTTAAAATTCCATAGGATGGAGGTCAAAGAATGAAAAAGCGATTCCTAACAATAATCAGTTTCTTGTGCGTATTCTCTTTCCCTGTCCATCACCAAAATGCCGCCGCAATGGACGAGAAGGACCATCAGAGCAGAAATAGTTATGAATACGATAAGACGAACGTCGAGGCCATGTTCGATAAAAAGGAATACTATAGCTATGATTTTTTCAATAATACCACAATTTTGATCACGATAATAAATAACTTAGAGGAGGACCTCCAGCTCAGAGTAGATTTCTTATGGAGCCATGATTCGATAGAGGGCTACTCTGCAGGTCATAGACTTCCGTCGTTCAATATATCGGTAAGTGCCTGCGCTCAGGAGATAATTTCATATAATATCTCAAGCTCAACCATCAATTCGTCCCAACTGGACAGTCTTCTTTCGTATAATAAATGCTCTTTCATTTCAACGCTTAGAATATCTTTAATAAACAATTCGAAAGGGATACGATACTCAAATCAAACAACGATATACTACCTCGTGCCGTTTTCAATAAAGATCATGCAACCCATTCAAAATGATGGGCACTATATCGCCAGAAAAAATAAGGTTCTGGAGATAGTGGTGAATGTCACGAATTATTCGAGCGGAACCGTAGAGGGTTATATTACCTGTGGAAGAGCTAAAAAAGCCATTCATATTGATGCTGGAAAAAGTAAAGAGACGAGTCTTGAACTCGACCCCCTGAAAATTGACATTTTTGCTGGAAGAAAGGGCGATTGGGAAGCTGATTTTTCTGTCGTATTCATATTTGAGAATTACAAATCCACACTTGGATATGACAGGGACGACAATCGTGTATTCAATATCACTGCGGCCCGCATGCATCTTACGTTTGTAGACATTTTGAAATTAGAGATGGAGCTACCGGACTTGGTAATCAATGTACCCAGTGCTATTGGGATGAGCGTAGTCTCAAAGTCAGATACCATGGCGGAGAACTTAAAATTCCACGTTGAGATTAAAGGATATTTAAGTGAAAGAATATCCCATGATGGGACTTTCGTTATCCTGGAGCTTCGGCCAGACGAGCCCATAAAGATTAATTATTTGATTTACCCGCATGTGTCAGGAATATTCAGCATTATTGTTGAAACATTCCTGATGGGTTCTAGGATCCAGTCAATCGGAATACTTCATATATTATCAAACATCACAATTACTACCAATCTTAAAAACTTGGAAAAAACGAATCATTTCGCTGTTGGAGACGTAATTAATATCTATGGCGAGATAAAGAACCTTTATTCTGATGTTATCTATGACCTTAGAATCTCAGTTGTTGTATTAAACATTGATTTTCATGGGCTACTGGAAGAGAGGGACTATCTCATAATCGAGCCCCGCTCAATTGTAATAAATTCTTTACTCAGTGGCCAATCGAGGGAATTCGAAACCAACGTAAGATTTATGGCCCCGGGCGAGTATCGAATTCATGTCCTCGCGTGTTGGGGAAAAAATGCGACGCAAGGCGGATTAGAACAGGGTTCGACTTTTTATATATCCAGACAAATGGTTGAAGACTCTTTTTATTTAAAAATAATAATTATAGTTCCAATTATCGGTTTAATTCCTAAGATGATTGATATAACTATTCGATATCACAGAAAAATTCCGATTTGTAAATAAAGTATTATTAATGCTACTCTTCGAAATTACATATCATAAATCTTGGTCCCTCATATATCCCTCTGGGAAATGGAGATTGTTGACTTCCAGTATATCTTTCGATTATCCATAATACAATATCTTCATTATTGATATCCTCATCTTCATCATACCATGAGGGCCATAGTGAGTACTCTTCTTTTCTTGTGAGATAGAAATACCACATGTGTGCGTGTAAGTCGTCGCTGGGATTGATCCGAAGTTTTCGTTCAGCTTGGTCATTTGTTATCTTGACGGATGTTCCATCATAATAATAGAGGTCATCGTCATAATCATCGTCCTCTGTTGATTTCGTTTTCCAACCGGGCTGGTAGGGGTCGTAAATTTTAAATTTATTGTTCACATTGTCATATACACATGGGTCAATCCGCCAAACGAACTCAATGAACTCACATGTTCTGGGCTGTTGCTCACCCGGGAATGTGTGGCTATATATGCTTCCTTCGGCCGGCCATTGGTCGATGGTTATTTTTACTTCAATCGCACCCTTTTTATTATCATTAAAATATTGATAAAATAAGTATGTTACAGTAAATTGGAAATCGGCCTCACCATTTTCTTCGTCATCGATATCTAGATCATATTGAAATGAAACTATTGTCTTATGGGTCATTCCACCTGATCCCGTACCGTCTTCTGTGATTTGCTTAACGCCATTATACAACGAACGAAGAGAATAACAATTTGTATTCGATGAAAACTCATATTTATCTACTGACCGACCGGAATATTTGAGCCTGAGCCATGGCACACATATTTCATCAATATATTTATTATACTCATCTCCAGCGGCCTGTCGATAGTCCCTGTAATAGATATCGCGAATTACAGCTCCCACCTCCCATTCATAAGAAGGATAATTGTCATTATCGAATTCTGTATATGTGGAATACCAGTAAAAATCCCAGAAATTATCATCAGGTGGAATTCCATCTGGGATATGCCCGCTATCAAATATAAGACCTCCTCTACAATTAATGTTAAGAGTCCCACCTAAGATAAACAATGTTATTACCAGACCGATTCCAAGAGCCCTAATGTTCCTCATTTTTTTCACCTGCCCATCTTGTCATGTAAGTTTATAAGAAGAAGGTGTATATATACCTCGCTCACCTTCGATACTTATCCGGAGTAAGTACCTGTGATACTTATTGTCGATAAGTACCGCGGATATGTATCCGGGATAAGTATTGGCGACGGATATCTTCGATATATATCGTATGTATACTATTCCCAACACATGAACCATCTGACGCAGATGTATTAAGAAATGACCCGATGCAATTTATCACCAATTCAGGAACTCTTCCTGAAAAGATTGCTGCACTCCGAAAGAGCGTGATGAACCCTTACCCCGAGCTCTGTGATCATGAAGACCTCCCGCCCCCTATCGTCCTTTTTATTGATGAATAATCCGGCTTCCTGAAGCAGTTCGATATAGATGCCGCACTTTCTGTAATTCATCCTCACCGCCATCTGCAGCTGCGTCCTCCCCAGCTCCCTTCCGGAGCCCCAGAGAGTGCTCAGGAACCGCTCCACGATATTCAGGTCCGGCGTCTTGGGTATCCGGCCTTTACCACCCTCAGTCATTCAACTCTCCTGTGGAAGTCTGGAAAATTCACCTCTCTCCGCAAGCGTGATATATAATATTCTAATTTTTTTCGGAAAAGGACTAAATATTTCTCTCGTCCATTATTACATGATGCCCTTCGCTCCCTCCTGTTTATCCCGCTCCCTCGCGGTAACTCAGGACATCATCGGGCCCCCGCGCGCGGTCGAAAAATTCCCCTCCCGCATCGGAGCCTCCCTCCTCCTGACCGCACTCCTCCTTCTCCCCGGCCTCCTGACCGCCCACCCCGCGCGCCGACCCCCCGCCATTCGGAATCGGCGACTGGGTGGTGACGGGGACCGAGGCGCTCGAGAACCGGACCCTCCTTCTCGAGGGGAACCTGAGCGTGGAGAGCGGCGGCTCGCTGACCCTCTCCAGTTCTTCCCTGACTGTCTATTGTGAATATTCCGAGGAGCACGAGCTGCGGGTCATGCCCGGCGGCACGCTGCGAGTTCTGAACGGCTCGCTGGTCGGCTCATTTGGGGAATGGAACACATTCGGCTTCTGGGTGGAGGAAGGGGCCACCGTCGTTTTGGAGGACTCGATTTTCGCCACCTGCGGAGTCAGATGGCGCGATATTCCGTGGGTGGGCCGGGTGGGCGGAGTGGTGATTCTCACCGACGACGCCACCATCCGCAACTGCACCTTCACGGGCAATGGCTACGGGGCCCTGTCCGACGGTTCCTTTGAGGGATGCGTGTTCACCACCAACACCGTGGGCCTTGGGGGCGGGAGGTTAATAAGGAATTGCACGTTTGATAGGAACTCCGGTGGGGGTATAAGGGGGAGGGGGGACGGTCGTAGACTGCGATTTCGTACCCTGGAGGCCGCCGGAAACCTCTCGGCCTCCCTGAACGGCACCTCTCTCCTCGACTGCCTCAACTCGACGCTGGACAGGACGAGGCTGGAGTTCCGCGACCCGGCCAGCCGCGTCAACATCAGCTGATATCTGGACGTGCAGGCACTCTGGACCGATGGCAGGCCCCTGCCCGGCGCCCGGCCCTTCGTCTCCGGGCAGCGGACGCCCGTGGGCTCGGGCGGCGCGTTCACCCAGGAGGTACTGCTGGGCAGCGGCGCCAACAGGATAACCGTCAGGGCGGTGGACGCGGCCGGGAACGCCAACGAGACCATAACAACCGTGGAGAGGCTGGCCGCGGGGCGCGGGGAGGGCACCGGTGCGGCGCCCGGCCCGGACTGGCCTTTCGTGGCGTTCATCGTCGCCTCCGTCTCCGTCATGGTTCTCGAGGGCTGGGTTTCGTACCGGAGGCTGAGGGGGAGGGCGGGAGGGGGGCCGGCGCCCCCGGGCCACCGGGCGGGGGAGGGCCCCCGGCGGCTTCACCGGCGCGGCGGCCCAACCCATAACCCTAATTCCCCCCAGCCCCATTCCCGGCCGTGCACTGGCTCTCGCTCGGGATGCTCCTCTCCCTTCCTGTCCCCATCATAGCCCCCCTCCTTCGCCGCCGGAACGCCTGCCAGTGGACGGTGGTCTGGAACTTCGGGATATTTCTGGCGATGTCCGGGGCCGAGCTCACGGGAGGGCTCTATGATGAGCTTGTCCTAGACCTCGGGTTCGACACCCGCCGGTTGGGCGAGACCGCTCAGTGGTACAGGGCTCTCTCTGCGATGTATGTTCACGCGGGCGCTCTCCACATCCTGATGAACATGCTGATTCTGATGCTGATAGGTGTCCCTTTCGAGGACAGAATAGGCACGCCGAAGTGGCTCGCGATTTACCTCTTCTCAGGGGTTATCGGGTCGTTGGTGGACGCGGGCTTTTCCCTTGCCTCAGGGAGCCGGCACGTCGGCGTCGGGGCGTCGGGGGCGATATTTGGCGTCATGGGCGCCTTCGCCGTGCTCTATCCGAGGGACGAAATCCCCATGGTGCTCGGCGTGGTCTTCCTCCAGAGGGTTCCGGTCTTCGCCGCGGTTTTCGTCATGGCGCTGCTGGAGACGCTCTACCTAGTCGCAGCCACCCGGGACAACATCGGCCACCTTGTGCATGTCGCCTCGCTCGTCGCGGGCGTCACGCTGGCCCTCCCTCTCTCCAGAGCCGGTCTGAAAATGGAGAGAAAGGGAAGGGAGCTCGACCCCACCGCGCTCGCGGAGCTCGCCATCAACGAGGAGATGGCGGAGCTGGTGAGAAGGGTGGTCAGCGAGGACGTGCCGGAGGTCAGGGCGGCCTGGATGGAGAAATTAATCATGAGAGCGCGCTGCCCGAGGTGCAGGAGGGCGCTGACCCATGCGAGGGGCAGGTTCCACTGCTCCTGCGGGTTCAAGCTCGAATATATGAAATAAAGCCACATTGATACGGCGGGCCGGGTGCGGAAGACTGAGGCAGGGAGAGATCGACCCGTGCCCGCAGCATTGAGGAGTGAGCTCTGGAGGCATGGCCATGCTCGAGGCGCTCGAGGTCTCAACACACAGGAGGTCGGAGATGATAGACATCACCGCAGAGGTCCTGGAGGTGGTGAGAAGGAGCGGGGTGCGCTCGGGCCTCTGCGTCGTGTGGGTTCCGCACACCACTGCCGGCGTGACGGTGAACGAGAATGCTGACCCCTCTGTGAGAAGGGACATTCTGATGGCGCTTGAGAGGCTGGTCCCGCGCGACGCTGGCTATGCCCACTCGGAGGGCAACAGCGACAGCCACATCAAGGCCTCTCTCGTCGGCCACAGCGCAACGCTGATTGTGGATGAGGGCTCTCTCCTCCTTGGAACATGGCAGGGCATCTACCTCTGCGAGTTCGACGGCCCGAGGAGGAGGCGGGTGGTGGTGAAGATTATCGGCGGGGCCGGGGAAGGGGGCTGAGCGCGGGCGCGGCTGCGTGGCCTCTTAAGGTGCGCGAATTTTGGACGAATGCGGAGCAGCGGGGGCTCTCGAATGTGCCGCTCAGCTCCGCCTGTTCAGCGTCGAGATTCCAGCACTAGCGGAGTCCCCGATGAGGAGAGGCGTCCGAGTCGCTCATTAATTCTGCGGAGGGCGAGCCTTAGATTCCTCTCGTTATCAAAGGCTCGGGTGATTCTCATAAGCGCACGAGTAGGGCGGTATCTCAATCGCCTGACCTGCCTCTCTAGCTCTGGAACGGCTCTCACAATATTGTCGACGATTGTGACATCAGCAACCCGGGCTGTCCTGGATAGTGGGTTGAGATCTATCGCAATCACCGTCTTTCCCGCGCGCTTCAGGGCCTCCGCGCGGTCGCCGTCCTCGAGTGGTATGAGGAGAACATCCGCGGAGAGGATGCCCTCTCTCGTGCAGAGGGCTCTCGAGGACGACAGCCCCGGCAGCCTCGCGTCCGGCCTCTCACCTAGGACCTCCGTGGCCCCGAAGCGCCTGAGCTCAGCCGCCACTCTCCTCGCCCTCTCCTTATTCCTATAGAAGAGGTTTACCTCCAGAGCCGAGCGAGGAATCGCCCGGGCGAGCCTGACAATCTCCCCCGGAACGAGGGCAGCGGTGTTACCGTTGACGCTCAGGACGGGTCTCCTCGCAAGTAGCAGGAGGGCCGCGGCAGCGCGCGCTGCTCTTCTCGCCTCTGGCTGCGTTCTCTCACCCAGAAGATAGTCAAAGGCCTCCCCGCGCCCGTGGGCGAGCAGGCCCTCCTTCGCCACCAGACCGCGCTCCAGTCCTGAGACCAGCCTCTCCCGCACCATCAAGGATTCATAGCGCGGGTGGTTTCGCGGAATGCGCGCCCTTCTCGCCATTTAAGACCTTCCGACGGGCTCTCTTTCTTTCTAGTAAATTTTAATAAGCTATTAAATTTATGTGAGCGCTGGATGCGCCGCCGATGTGATTTGAGAGGGGACCACTGCATTAGGGGGCTCACAGCCCTGCTGCTCCTCTCCCTGTGCCTTCGGCTTCCAGTGGAAGGGGCTGCCCCCTATTTCTTGAGCTCCGGAGATGGAGTCCCCGGCCTCCTCGAGTGGGCTTCCGCGCAGCCGAGGAGCTTCACGCCTGAGGGTGAGGAGCTGCCCTTCTCCGGCACTCCATACTTCCTCAAATATCATCCGGATTGGTTCGAGGACAGGGACGGGGGTGGAGGGGCGGCTTTGGACGGGCGCTACAACTCCCAGCTCAAGAAGACCGGAACCTACTGCAGGATATACATCGATGTTGACTCCGTGAGCCCCGTCCCAAATGACACCATCCTCCAGAGCATCGCCGACGAGTTCGACACTGTGATATGGCCCAACGACACCGCCACTTTCGGTAGCCCCGGGTACTCCGTCATTGACCTGATATTCTACTACATGGACGGCCCGGGCGGGCTCGGAGGGTACTACTCCGGTGGCAACGATTTATACATAGACAGCGCTGACAAGGCCTACTGGTACGAGATAATCGCCCACGAATTCCAGCACTGCATTCATAGGGCGCGCGACAGCGACGAGAGCTCTTGGGTGAACGAGGGTTGCTCCGACCTCGCCATCGAGCTCTGCTACGGAACGAACGCCTCCTATCTCCGCTCCCATATCAGCTCTTTCGCAGGCAATCCCAACAACGACCTCACGCAGTTCGACAGTGCCGGTTACGACTACGGCTCCGCCTACGCCTTCCTGAGCTACTTCCACGAGCACTACGGTGGGAGGTCCGCGATATATGCATTGGTCGGGGACCCGGCCAACAGCATCACCGGCTTCAACAACCGTCTGAGCGGGACGGGAAAAGACTTCAACCGTGTCTTCAGGGAGTGGACGGTGGCGAATTACATGGACAACGTCAGCATAGACCCCGTCTACGGGTATGCGAACCTCAGCATCCGGGTGGCGGCGACGCAGGTGAGGGACTATCCCTACACAGGCAGGGGAACCGTGAACTCGTGGGCTGCGCTTTACTATGTATTTACGGCGAGTGGGGCAGACCTAGAGGTGGATTTCTACGGGGCCGATGGCGCTCCCCTCGAGGTCTATGTCGGAAAAATCGGAATGGGTGATGAGCCCTCGGGGGTCGAGAGGATCTCCCTCGACCCGGCCAAGGACGGGCGTTTCACCGTTGCCGGTATGGGAATCAACTACAGCAGCGCGGTGATGGTCGTAAGCTCGGGCGCGAGCCGGGGTGAGTTCTCCTTCGATGCCACCATCATCGACACCTACCCGCCGGTCACCTACATCAATATAACCCCTCCAGAGCCAAACTGTCCCGACGGCTGGTACACCACCCCGCCCGAGATTTCCCTGAGTGCAAGCGAGGCTGGGAGCAGCATATTCTTTAGATGGGATAATGGGCCCCCTCGCGAGTACGCATTTCCTGTAAAAGCTCCCGAGGGCGAGCATATATTCAGCTTCCGCTCTAGAGACCCCGCCGGGAACATGGAAGAGGAGCGCTCGGTTACGATACGAGTCGACACCACCCCTCCAGTGACGGAACTCGTCGTTGACCCGCCCCTACCAGACGGCAAGAACGGCTGGTACCTGTCGCCGCCGAACATCACGCTGAGGACCGAGGAGCGCGCGACGACCATTTTTAGATGGGACAGCGGCCCGGAGTGCAATTTCTCCGGACCAATCACCGCCCCCGAGGGTGTCCACACCCTCAGCTTCCGCTCGATAGACGTCCACGGCAACCGGGAGGTGGAGAGGAATGCCACTTTCCTGCTCGACACGGTCGCACCCTCCTCCTGGATTGTTCTCGACCCAAGGTCACCCAACGGCCTTAACGGCTTCTACACCACCGTCCCATCGATTCGAATAGAGACCGAGGCGGGAGGGGAGCTCTTTTACTCCTGGGACGGTGAGCCTGAGAATCTCTATGTCTCAACGATGAAGGCCCGGGAGGGGATCCATACATTCTCATACTGGGCCGTGGACACCGCAGGCAACCGTGAGGAGGCCCACACGCTCGAGCTCAAGGTCGACACCATCGCCCCAGTCGCAAGGGCGTCCATCTCCCCACCGGAGCCTGACGGAGCGGGGGGAGTCTACGTCTCTCCCGTAACAGTGACCATCACAACCGACCCTGACGCGTGCGTGATGTACAGATGGGGAAAGAGGGAGTATGTGCTGTATGAGGCCCCACTAACGGTACCGGAGGGAAGAGTGGTGCTTGATTTCTACGCCTTGGACGCGGCGGGAAACACCTGCCCAGCGACCCGGCTCGAGTTCCTCGTGGACCTCACCCCGCCCACTACTGAGATTCTTGTGGAGCCCGACGTGGGCGACCTCTGGTACAATGAGCAGCCCATCGTGATTCTCATAAGCGAGCCGCAGGCAAGAATCTATTATTCCATCGATAGATTGGAGCTCAAACCCTATACGGGCAGAATTCGAATTCCTTCAGGGGAACATTTACTGTCATTCTACTCTGTGGACGCGGCGGGCAACCGGGAGAAGGAGCGCCTAAGGAGATTCAGGATTGACCTAGTGAATCCGGAGCCCCGTCTGCTTGTAAATAGAACCTCGGTCATGACCGGTGAGATAGTCGGGTTCGACGCCTCCGCCTCCATCGACTCTGGGAGCGGCGTAATGGGCTACAGGTTCAGCTTCGGAGACGGCACATCGACCGGGTGGGTCGGCGGCCCGGCGGCGCCGCTCCAGGAGCACGTCTACTATCAGGCCGGGAATTACACCGTCTCGCTATGGGTTAGAGACGCCTCGGGCAGGGAGAGCGGCCCGGTATCTGTGGTCGTCAATGTAGCGGAATCCGCGCCCTCTGAGGGGGAGGTAGTGTTCGGTCCCCTCGCACCTCTTCAGGAGAGGATGGTCTCGCACGACGCATTTCCGCTCGCAATCACCTTACTAGTGATCGGGGTTGCGGTGGCGCTCTTTGCGGCCATGGTAAGAAGATGGAGGGCAGAGGAGAGGGAGGAGGAGGATTTCTTCATTTCACGAAGGAGCGTCCCCTGGAGCGCGGGTGGCGGAATGGAGGGTACCGGGTTGGGGATAAGCCCTGTGGTTTGGGATACGAGTTCCGGTGCTTTGGACACTGCATACTCGCCGGAACCCTCGGAGCCCGGGGAGGCCCCCATTACCAGAACATCCCCCATAACCCTTCGTGATGGCCAAGGCCCAGGGGGAGCGAATGTGCACGAGGAGATATACAATATCCTCAAAAAGCTGGAAGAGATTGAGAGAGAGGAGAGAAGTGGGAGAAGGGGATGAGCGGCGCTGGAGCGTCAGGGGTTGAGAGTATGAAAGGGGGAATTGCTTTTATAATGGCGCTGCTGGCCATAGTAGCCTCGCTTATACCGGGCTGCCTCACCCGGCCCGAGAACAGACCCCCCATCGCATCCTTCACCGCCCACCCAAGGTGCGTGAACGTGGGCGAGGAGATAGTTTTCGACGCTTCCAATTCGACAGACAAGGATGGCAGAATTGTGAGGTATCACTGGGACTTCGGCGACTCCCGAGAGGATATGGGGGTGTGCGTCGCCCATACTTTCTCCTCGGGCGGGGACTACACGGTCACCCTGACCGTGACCGACAACGAAGGGAAGAAGGACAGGACGAATCTGACGGTCCATGTGAATGAATATCCGGTGGCAAAGATAGACCCCCTCCCGTCCGAGGCGAAGGTTCTGGCGGAGGTCGGGTTCAGCGCCGAGAACTCCACAGACCCCGACGGGAGCATCGTGAGCTATTTCTGGGAGTTCGGCGACGGAACCAATGCCTCGGGGGTAAAGGCCAAGCATGCATTCGAGGAGATCGGGACCTTTGAAGTGAAGCTCACCGTACTCGACGACTTCGGTGCTTCCGGCTCTGCCTCCACGTCAATAATAATCGTCCTCAGGACCTTTGAAATCACATGGGCGATCGTCCGTCACTCCCTCCCTGAGATATCAGGCGTCTCGGAGGAGAACAGCACGATAAATAAGAGCGAGGCCTTGCTCTTCGAAAATATGACGGCTGTGGAGTTCGGGCTGACTTGGCAAGACGACATAAGGCATTGGCTCTTGGGCCAGTATAACGACGATTTCATGCTGACCGTGACCGACCCCGGCAACAACACCCAATATGGGCGGAGCATGGGCGGAAACATCACGCTGACCTTCAGCCTCTCCGAACCCCCATCGCCCCTCACACTCAGGGCCAGGACAGCCTCGGAGGCCCTGGCGGAGGTCGGGGATAAGTTTGCAACCCGCGCTGGATGGGGGAACTGGACGGCGGTCATATGGCTTGGGGATGCAGGAGGGGCGCAAGACCTCACAGGAATTGATCTTGACACAGGCAATTCTTGGAAGCTGGATATCGTCTATTTCCAATATGAGGTCATCGTCACAGAGAAGTGAAGGGATTCTTTCATGAAGCGAAGGTGGAGCGCCAAGTTGCTGGCGTTCCGGCCGGGAGAGCAGGAGAGACGTAAGGGAGGGTTTTTATGAAGGAAAGACCCGTTCTCGTCACGGGAGCCTCACGGGGCATCGGCAGGGCCACCGCAGTCCTCCTCGCTGGAATGGGATACTCCGTGGGCATCAACTGGCTGAAGAGCGAAAAAGAAGCAAAGGAGGTTCTGGCGGAGGTCGAGAGGGTTGGAGGCCGCGGAATTCTGCTCAGGGCGGATGTTGGGAGCGAGAGCGATGTGGCAGAGATGGTCCAGAAGTTCACGGCCGAGTTCGGCCGGATCTACGCACTCGTCAACAACGCTGGGGTATATGAGAGATGCCTCTTTCACAATCTGACGCCGGAGCTCTGGGAGCGTTGTCTGAGGGTGAACCTGACAGGCCCCTATCTATGCTGCCGCGCCGCGCTTCCACACATTATGGAGGGAGGGAGGATAGTAAATATCTCTTCTAATCTTGGTCGGCAAGGCTCGACGCAGGGCGCTCACTACGCGGCCGCCAAGGCAGGTATTCTGGGACTCACGCGCTCTTTAGCGAGAGAGCTAGCGCCGCGCAGAATCACCGTTAATGCTGTGGCGCCGGGACCCATAGAGACCGACATCATCGCCTCTGATACTCCGGAGAAGAGGGCGGAAAGGGTCAGGAGCATTCCGGTGGGGAGGGTCGGGAGGCCAGAGGAAGTTGCGGCCGCTGTCGCCTATTTTTTGTCAGAGTACGCCGCCTTCGTCACGGGCGCCGTTTTGGACGTCAACGGTGGACTTTTCATGGGCTAGCTGAGCCTGCCCCATAGCGCGGAAGAGCCGATGGGGTGGTGAAAAGCCTTGAACGGCAGGTACATCGAACTGCTAGGTGTGTGTCGATAATCTGCGTTTCTGCGACTTCTGATTATGGTCTCGGCTCGGGCCCTGCAGGTTTAACTCTATATACTAAGTCTCCCTGCCTGACCTTCCCGGGGACTTTGAGGCCCACACTCTGGCCCGCCTGGACTTTCTCGACCGGCTGGTGCTCGATCTGCATCGACTCGACCCTCATCGCCAAGCTCCCCCCAGGGCCCTCGATGACAATCTCGTCCCCTACCCTCAGCTCCCCAGCGGTCATCTGGACCGCTGCGACGCTGATTTTCGAGTAGTAGTTAAAGACCCGCCCAATATGCTCCCGCTCCATGACCACCCCACCTATATATGGTCCGGCCAATGAAAAAGGTTTCGGGCTCGCCGCATGCTGTGATATCCCGAAAGTAGTTGCTCTCGGGGAATCCAGGTACCTCTCGTCCTCATATATATCACCTTTTGTCCTCCGGGTGGTTCCGGAGATAAATCCTCCTTTCCCCGGGTCTCAACTTCCTTATAAACGCCATCATCGGGGTCTCCCCCACCTCCAATCTGAGGCTCATGTGGGGTCTATCAGTGTTGTACCATGTTATAATTTCTTCAAGGCTATCAAACTGTTTCTCCCCGTCTGGCCACCTGGCTCTCAGCTTGGATTTGATGGTCCCTATTGCCCGCTCTATCTTCCCACCAGTTTGGGGGTGCTTTACCCTGGATTTAATATGTTCTACTTTGATTCCGTTCGTTCTCTCCAGTTCTCTGAGCTTCTGGTCGAAGTACCCTTCCCCACCATAGCTGGTCTTTGTAAACTGCGTGCCGTTGTCTGTCAGCAACTGTCTCGGGAAGCCATACCTCTCGCCAGCTCCACGGAACGTCTCCTATGCCAGCTCCGCCGTTGGCTTCTTTGTCCGGGCATATCCCACCAGCAGCCTTGAGGCGTCGTCAATAATCAAGAGGAGCCATTCTCCACGACCGATCAGTGCAAAGTCCATCTGCCAGAGGGAATTGCTGTGCCTCCGCTCGAACCTCACCCATTTCCTCCGGCTCTGTTTCGTGGGTGTGTTCTGCACATAGTTCACCCCTTTCAAAGTCTTCCAGATACGGTTGTGGGGTATATGTATTCCGTACTCGCGCTCAATCAGGGTCTCCAGGACCACAGGGTTGAGCCTGTGTGTCCTCTCTACAGCGAGTATGAAGTCCCTCTCGTCAGGAGGCACCGGTTTCCCGGGCCTCCCCAGCGGAGATTCTCCGGGGAGGGGGATGCCCAGGCGGGCCCTTCTCTTGATCTCCCGGATCCACTGTGGTGATACGTGATAAATTCTGGATAGGCGACAGTCCGAGATATCTCCTTTATTGGAGCGCCTGATGATTTCTCGGACATCTCTATATGAAAGTTTGCTCATGGCCCCAGGTAATTTCTCCGAGAGCAAGTATTTATGGGATATCACAGGTTTTCACGCCACCCAATTAAACCCGAACCCTAGGGCGCGGCTACAGGGGTTCTTACCTAAAATATAATACTCTCACACTCAGATATCCCGACGTCTTCCGGGAGAGGAGCAGATGATTGGAATAATCGGGGGTTCGGGGCTGCAGGAAGCGGTAGGGGACCTCGTCGGGAAAAAGGAGGGCAGAATGCACACCCCGTACGGTGTCGTTGACTATACCACTGGCATCTGGATGGAAGTGGAGGTCGCTTTCATCCCGCGCCACGGCATGAAGCATGAGCTCCCTCCGCACAAGGTGAGGTACAAGGCCAATATCTGGGCAATGAGCGAGCTGAAGGTGAAGAGGATTGTAGCGACTTGCGCGGTGGGTACATTGAACGAAAGAATTCCTCCCGGGAAAATAACCGTTCCCGAGCAGCTAATCGACCTGACGAAAGAGACGAGGTCCTTCTTTAACGGGAGGAAGGAGGGCGTCAGGCACGTTGACATGAGCGAGCCCTTCTGCCCCGTGATGAGAGCAACAGTGGCGGACGTTGCGCGCGAGCTGGGGATGGAGATTCACAGCGGCGGAACCTACACATGCCTCTCAGGACCGACCTTCGAGACCGCGGCGGAGGTCAGGATGATTAGAATTCTAGGCGGTGACGTGGTGGGAATGACAATCGCGCCCGAAGCCAAGCTCTCGAGAGAGATGGGCATATGTTATATACCCATCTGCATACCTGTGAACTGGGCCGCCGGTATGAGTCCGGAGCTACTCACGCATAAAAAAACCCTTGAGCAGGTGAGTCTGATGAGAGAGGACGCGCTTAAGCTCATTCGCTATTCTCTCCAGAGATTCCCGGTGGACAGGGACTGCCCATGCGCTCGGGCGGTTCTGGTTTAGGTGAGGGAATGCTTTTCTTCGGCCCGGCCGGTCTTCCTACTAGCTGCTCTAGCGCCGAGGAAGCAGTGAACTATCTGGCCGGAATCGGGCTGAACGCGCTTGAGATAGAGTTCGTCCATGGTGTCAGGATGGGTCTGGAGGAGGCCCTGCGAGTGCGCAAACTTGCTGAGGAGCGAGGAGTGCTTCTTTCAGCTCACGCTCCCTACTATATAAATCTCGCGGCGGTAAAGGAGGACACAAGAAAAAGGAGCAGGGCACGCATTCTCTCCACAATGAGAGTAGCCCACGCCCTCGGGGCGAAAATAATCGTGGTTCATGCGGGCTATTATTTCGAGAGGGATGTTAAAAAAACCACACAGGTGATAGCGGAGGAGCTTTCTATATGCAGAGAAGCTGCGGAGGTTGAGGGCTGGGGAGATGTGTTCATCGGTCTCGAGACGATGGGGAGGAAAGCCTCATGGGGCACGCTGGACGAGATTCGTGTCGTGGCGAGGAGGGTGAGGGGTGTGGTTCCAGTGGTGGACTTTGCACACATCCATGCTCGCTGTGGAGGGTGCCTGAAATCGAGGGAGGCTTTCGAACGGGTGCTGGAAGAGTACGAGAGCCTTGCCCCTCCCTTTCTCCATAGTCATTTCACCGGTGTCGAGTGGGGCCAGTCTGGAGAAAGAAGGCACCTCGCGCTGCGCAGTGGTGAGCCGGATTTCTCCCTCCTAGCGCCCGCTCTGCTGAACCGACATTACGATGTGACTGTAATCAGCGAGAGTCCTTTATTGGAGCTCGATGCAACGGCGATGAGGGATATTGCGCTGGGGAAGGAATGAAAGAACCCCCGGGATTGAAGGAGAACCCCCTGCCAATGGGGGAAGGAGGGACGGTAGATGAAACTTTTTAATATAATAGATAATATTTGAATAAATATTATATCCAGTAACATCACTTATCTATTAAATTCCCGAGCAATGATGGAGGAAATCAATTGTCCCCCGAAGAGCGCGAGCAGAAGAAGCCGAACAGAGAGAGCGCGGACGATTTCGACATGGTTCGAGATATATTACAAAAATTGGCCGAGAGTCCCTCCTCCCTCTCTCCCATGGATTTTGACAAAGCAATGAGATACTTCGTGGAAAGGGAGAAGAAAAAGGGCGTGCAAGGAACTATGGCAAAGCCCTCCGAGACGCCTCGCGCTGCTGCGGGAGAGGCCGAGGCCCGCGAGCAAATGCTAGAGCGGGATGCCCGCCTGATTATCACAGTAGAGGAAAGGCAGAAGAAAAAGGAGGCGGAGCTGGAGAGTAGGGCCAGAGCTCTTGAGGAAAAGGAGAAGGCGCTGAGAGAGCTTGAGGCGTCTCTGCACGAGCGTGAGGAGATAATGAGGAGGAGAGCAGAGGCCACTGGAGGCGCCCCACTCACGGAAGAGCGGCTGAAGGAGTGGGAGAGCGCTGTTATGGCCAAGGCCCATGAAACCTCTCGCGAGGCAGCGCGGGTGAAGGTTCTGAAGGATGAGCTGGAGAGAGAGAAGCGCGAGCTTAGTGTCAGGGTGAAAGACCTAGAGAGAAGGGAGAGGATGGTGGAGGAGGGAAGGGCTCTAATTACCGAGGAGAGGAGAGCCCTGGAGGCGCGCCGGGAAGAGCTCGAAAGGACACAGCGGCTGGTAACCGAGGAGAAGAAGCTTGTTCAGGAGCTTAAAAAGGAGCTTGAGGTGGAGGCGGAGAAGAGCCTCTCCATGGAGAACCGATTTGAGGAGTTAAAGAAGAGGCTTGACGCAGAAGCCGCGCGTCTTGAGGAAAGGAAGAAGGAGTTTGCCCAGAAGAGCGCCTTCTTCACCGAGGCGATGAGCCAGCTGAAAAGGGAGAGGGAGGAGCTGGAGAGCGAGCGGAGGGCTCTCGAGGAGAAAGAGAAGGAGCTGGCGCGAAGGCAATCGGAGCTGGAGAGCCGCGAGAAGGAAATTATTCCGGTCATGGAGGAGGTCTCGAGGTGGAGGGCTGAGAAGGCCCAGATAGAGCAAAGTCTCAGGGACAGGCAGAGAGAACTCGAAGAGAGGGACCTGCAGCTGAAGAGCCGCGAGGAGGAGCTTGGCTGGATAAAAGCAAAGCTCATCATAGACGAGGAGAGGATAAAAAACGAGCACGAGGAGCTTGTGGAGAAGTCCAGGAAAGCCCTTGAAGCCATCCAGCAAACGAAACAGGCTGAGGAGGAGGTGAGGAAAAAGCAGGCTGAAGCGGAGTCCAAGCTCAAGGCGGTCGAGGCGAGGGACGCGGCACTTACGAAACGTGAGGAGGAGCTTCAAAAGAGGGAAGCAGAGCTCGAGCTGATAAAAACGAATCTGGCTGAGCTGGAGAAAAGGCTTGGGGGGGAGAAGGAGAAAATTGGCGTTGAACGGGGAGAGGTTGAGAGAAAACTGAAGGAATTGGAGGCTGGAGCCAGGGAACTCGAGATGGAGAGAAGAGCCCTGGAGGAGGAGCGTCGCGAGCTCGCCACCGGGATGGCAAAGCTCAAGGAGGGGCAACAGGCCCTTCTCAGAGCGGAAAGCGAGCTCGTCACGCGAAGGGCTCAGATGGAGAAGGAGGCGGCGGCGAGGGAGGAGGAGTGGCGAAAGAAGGAGGCCGACCTCCGGAGGGTTGAAGCTGAACTGCGGGAAAGGGAGAAGGGAATCACCAAGCAGGAAACCAGACTGAAGGCGTGGGAGGAGAGGTTGAAAGAGCTTCAGGCTACACTTGAGACGGTCCAGAGCGGTCTGGAGAGCGAGACGGCGAAGCTAGACGTCAGGCGGGAGGAGCTCGAGGCCAGGGCCGGTAGGCTTGGAGAAAGGGAAGCTGTTGTCCATGCGAAAGAGGAGGCACTTGGCCGTGAAAAAGAGAAACTGGAGCAAACAAAAGCAGAGCTGGAGGTGAGGCTCGCAGGACTTATAGAGAGTGAGAAGGCCCTAGCCCAAAAGGAGGAGGAGCTTAGGCTCCGTGAAAAGGAGCTCAAGCTGAGAGTTGAAGAGCAAGCTAGAAAGGAAGTCGAGTGGGAGGAGGCCTGCAAAACGAGAGAGGAGGCCCTGAGGAAGAAGGAAGCGGAGATGGGCGCCCGGGCGAAAGAGCTGGAGGAGAAAGCTGAGGAGCTGAGCGCCAGGGAAGAGGCTCTTATGCTCCGTTTGGAAGACGTCGAGAAGAGCGCGCAGGAGCGCATCGCCGCCCTCAATGCTCGCGATGAGTTCTTGGCTGGCCGCGAGGCGGACTTAAAGCAAAGGGAGGCTGCTATTGCCGGTCTTGCAGAGCGGCTCAGGGAAAAGGAGAGAGCGCTGGCAGAGCACGAGCTTGAGGTTGCGCAGGCGGTGAAGAAGAAGGAAGCAGAGCTACTGGAGATGAAAAAAGAGGCGGAGCGGGTTCTGAGTGAGAAGGAAGCCTTAAGAGCGAAAGAAGCGGAGATAGAGAGGCTCAGGAGCGAGGTCGAGGGAGCTTTGAAGGCTAAGGAAGGGGAGATAGAGAAGTTAAGGGAGGAGTCTGAGGCGGCTCTGAGGTTGAAGGAAGGGGAGATAGAGAAGTTAAGGGAGGAGTCCGAGGCGGCTCTGAGGTTGAAGGAAGGGGAGATAGAGAAGTTAAGGGAGGAGTCTGAGGCGGCTCTGAGGTTGAAGGAAGGGGAGATAGAGAAGTTAAGGGAGGAGTCCGAGGCGGCTCTGAGGT
>JAWCLH010000034.1 GCA_038851035.1 Thermoplasmata archaeon | reverse complement strand
GCGGAGGTATAGAATCAGGTCCACGATTCTCTTACCATAACGGCAGTTGGGGTAGAATGCGTCATTGGCCATGGTGATATGGCCATTAGAGCACCGGAATCTGTGGACATTGACATAGATATTTCGAGGAATTCCCTCGAGGGTGAGAATTCTCATGTAGACCCGCCTAACCCGGTCAAAGGGCTTGATTTATGATTTACATTTAGGGCAGACGGGAGGGGGCTCCTGAAAATTCTTGTTTTCAAACCATCCCTGATACAGCATCGGGAGAATGAGGGCGAGGTTCTCCGGGATGAGCCTGTTGCCGGGTTTTGGGTCGGGTCTTCGCATCTGCATAGGAAATGGAGGTTCTAGGATTCGAATCTTTCGGTGGGTAAGAGCTCCTATAAGAATTCTTCGGTTGCATTAGGTTCACTTACTATTCTGCACCGCCGACTGGAGCTCTCTCCATCGCTTCGGTGGGCCTGGCTATTGTAGAAATGCAGCAAGCGTCACAACCGGTTTGAATATAGCGCGTGGACCGGCTGGCCATTGCCTTGCGAACGACTCCAGCGGGCGCGCCTTTATCGCGCAAGTTGAGAATTAACAGCCCGGAGAAGAAGATGAGATAAGGGATAAATAAGTCTAAAAAGATACGGTCCCGGGATCGATATGAGACCGAGCAACCTGAAGCTCATCGGTGCAATTGCGCTGGTGGCCGCGGTCGCGCTGGGCAGGGTGGTCCTGAGGCCTCTCGTGCCCCTGGGGAACTCGCTGATAATGTTCGACCTCTTCGCGCTGGCCGGAATCTCGTCCGTGCTGGCCGGGGTGCTACTCGGGGGTCTATACAGCCTAATCGTTCCCCTGGCCGCGATGGCCCTATCCGACCTTGTTCTGGGCAACGGGCCGATATTGATTTTTACATGGTCCGGGTTCGTCATGATGGGGCTTCTGGGCCTTGTGACGAGGAAGAACCGGGCACCGAGCGCGGCCTACGCCCTCTCGCTAACGGGCATTGGCATCGCTGGAATTCTGGCCTTCGACCTTTGGACCAACTTCGGCTGGTGGCTCCTCTTCTACCCGCACACGCTCGCGGGCCTCGGGGTCTGCTACGCCATGGCCCTCCCGTTCATGATCGGACACCTCCTGACCATGACCGCGGCCCTGCCCGTGGTCGCCCTGCCCCTTCTCTATCTCGAGAAGAACCGCGCCAGGGTAGTCAGAGAGTTGCGCGCCCGGCTCGGCCTCCCCGCTCCAACCTGAGCCCCCCGGAGGAAGATGGGAGTAGACCTCTCGGAGATTGTGCCTAAGGAGACCCGGCTCCTGAAGGACTTCGCCGGCGAGACCATCGCCATAGATGCCTACAACACGATATATCAATTCCTATCGATAATCCGCCAGCCAGACGGAACCCCGCTGATGGACTCGAAGAGAAGGGTGACCTCGCACCTCTCCGGACTGCTCTATAGAAACATCAACCTCCTCGAGGCCGGTATCAGGCCCATCTATGTTTTTGACGGAAAACCATCCGAGCTGAAGAGGGGGACCCTCGAGGAAAGGGCCGCCGTGAAGGAGAGGGCGGGGGAGGAATGGGCTCGGGCCCTTGCGGAGGGTGATATTGAGAGGGCTAGGAGCAAGGCCCAGCAGACCTCCAGAATTACCCAAGAAATGGTCGAGGGCTCAAAGAGGCTTCTTGGCCTGATGGGCATCCCCGTGGTACAGGCTCCTTCCGAGGGCGAGGCGGAGGCCAGCTTCATGGTCCAGAAAGGGCTCGCCTCCTGCGTCTCATCGCAGGACTACGACTCCCTCCTCTTCGGCTCCCCATCGCTCGTCCGCAACCTGACGATAACCGGGAGGCGCAAACTCCCAAGGAAGCAAATCTACGTAAATATTGAGCCGGAGCTGATATCCCTCCCCACTGTCCTCTCGGTGCTAGGCGTGACCCGAGAGCAGCTTGTAGACATGGCGATTCTGATGGGCACGGACTTCAACGAGGGCGTAAAGGGCATAGGACCGAAGAAGGCCCTGAAGCTGATAAAAGAGCATGGGAACCTTGAGAAGGTCCTGGAGGCAAAGGGGTTCGATGTGCCGGGCTACTATGAAATCAGGAAAATCTTTCTTGAGCCGGCAGTGGAGGATCCGGGCGAGATTAAGTTCGGCTCACCGGATGTTAAGGGTGTGGTCGATATGCTCTGCGGCGAGCACGACTTCTCGAAGGAGAGGGTCGAGGGCCCCCTGACTAGACTCGTCGAAATTCTGGAGCAAAGAAGGAAAGAGGGCGCTCAGCTCAGGCTTGACAGATGGTTCTGAATTTCGGCGCGGGTGTGCGAATATACGACCCGCTTGAACTCCACCCATCATCCTTTCAGCCACTCCGCGCCCACCGGGCCACCCAGCTCCGTTGGAGAAGAGCTTCGGGACCCGCCGCCCGCCCTGGGCAGGATGGGGGACCCCGAGCGACCTCCGGAGCTTCTAGAACCACTTACCTTTCTTCTTCTTCAGGCTCTCGACGAAGAGCTCCTCTATCAGGGGCCTGAGATCTAGCACGAGTTCCGCGCTCCCGTCCCACTTCGCGAGCTCCTCGTCGAACGCGGAGCCTATGTCAATCAGGACCTTCCTCATCCTCTCCCGGAGGTCGGGGGGCTCTGGCCCTGAGATCAGGACCGCCAGATAGATGTGCACGCCATACTCTATCAGAACCTTCCACCCGCCATAGGGGATCTCGTAGACCGCCTCCTTCCCGGGTGAGGACATCGCCTCACCCACTTGCGTCCTCACAGTCTCCAGCAGGTTGGTCAGGAGGGTGTCGTCGACGTCTGGCTGGCCCCTCTGGGAGAGGTGCATCATGAACCTGTTGTCTCTGTAGAGGACGAGAATCTCCTCGACCACAGTGCGGGGCCTCAGCCTCTCCTCAGGAATCAGGAGGCCTATCTGCTTCTTCAGCTCCCTGAGACGGGTGATGTCGCCGTCCCAGTCGTCGAGAATTGGCATGTACCTCTTGTGGATGCTGTCGAGGAGTGCCCTCATGTTCGGCCTGAGGGAAGCGGGTTCGTTGCCGGAGACCACCACCGCGAGATTGGCCCTAGGGCCGTTTTCTATGAGAATCTTGAGGTTTCCATAGTTGAGCTGGTTGAGCGCCCCCTTCTCCTCTGCAGCGAAAGAGTCCTTCACGAAGGTCTGGACCGCCGTCAGCATTCCAGTGAGGACGTCCTTATCAATGTCAGGCTTGAGCCTGCGGCTGTTGTGACATATCAGCCTTCCGTCGCGGTATATCAGGAAGACCTCTTCAATGGTGTAGGTCCTCATCAGCCTCTGCTGCTCCCTCCTGATGAACTCCTGTATGTAAGCCCTCTTGCGGGCGTATACGGCGATAGCCCAGGCGAGATTGAGTGCGAAGAAAACGACGCACATCGTCACAAATCGGTCGAGCAGGGAGCGGTTGACACGGTTGGCCAGCGTGTAGCTCACAGTTACGGTAGTGTTGCCGGGATTGTAGAAGACCACGGCGTGGTCCCTGAAGTCCAACGCGAGCTCCCGAAGGTCCACGCTGACCGTTGAATTCTCAGAAGGGCTACACCATTTGAGCCTGAGTAGGAGGCTTCCATTGGAGAGGTCGAAGTCCGCGTCCTGAAGGAGGCCGTAGTCCCTCTCCTCCAGAACGAAGACCCTTATCCCGCCACCGTCGCTGCTCGCCTCCAGCGTTGAAATGAAGGAGGTGTCGAAGAAGTCAGAGGGGTATAACCTCACCCTGTAATCCCCCTTCCCATCGAGGCTCTCTGTTCCCCTCTTGCTCGAGAGGTCCTCGATGGTTCCGAGGAGGATGGGGTTGGAGAAGAAGAACGCGAGAACGATTGTGACGACCGCGAGCGGCCTGGCGTTGGCGATAAAGTCCTCGCACCTCCAGACCCTGTGTCTGGGCTCCTTCATGACCCTGAGCTCGATGGAGTCGAAGAGGATGACCACTATATTGATGAGGAGGAGGAAGAGAAGAATCGGTGTAAGGAGGGCCTCTAGTGGCAGATGGAAGGGCTCGAACGAGGCCCCCGAGGTCGCGACGGACTGGAGGAGCACCATCAGCATCACGAAGCCCAGGATGCCGGTGGTGTAGCTCGAGTAGGTCCGGACCTTGGCGGCCTTGTCCTCCTTCTCCAGTCCGTGATATCCAATGGAGGGAAACGAACCAGTGGGTGCCGCCATTTCTACACCGAGACCGGGCAGGAATGGGCTATCGAATAATTAATCCTGATGGTCTGCCGACCAGCCCTCGTAGCGAGCCGATTCGCACGGGCAAACTTAATTAAAGAGCGAAGCCATATTCTTCCGGAGAAAGGGCATGCCCCACGTGCTATTTGATAATTCGCACGGAGAGAACATCCGCCTAGAGGAGGAGGGTGGCTCCTCGTTCTCGAAGCTCGCCCGCGCGCTGCGCGCTGAGGGCTTCGTCCTTGGTGTAATTCACAGCGAGGATGACTTCAGGCTCCCCACATTGAAGAACGCGGAGGCGCTTGTCATCGCCTTTCCATCGAAAAAATTCTCCAATCGGGACGTGGAGGCCGCGCTTGGATACGTTGAGGCTGGGGGTGGTCTGCTGCTAACGGGGGAGTGGGGGAACCTCCACGGGACTGCGGACATCCTGAACACCCTCGCGCAGAGCTTCAGGGTGGTCTTCAACAAGGACCGCATCACGGACACACGGAATGTTCATGAGGAAGAGGTGAGGTTGATGGGGCAATCGGTGGGGAGGAGGAGGGAGCCGACCTACGCAATAATTCGCAGATTTGCCCGCCATCCCATCACTGTCGACGTGCGCGAGGTCGGGCACATATCGGGCTGCTCCCTCTCGGCCCCCAAGAGCGCCGTGCTCGCCTGGTCCGACGAGCAGTCCTTTGCGGACCTGGACGCGGACGGCGAGCTCGACGAGGACGAGCTCGTGGGCTCATTCGCGACCGCCGTCTCCCAGCATGTTAGCGGGGGAAGGGTGGTGTGCATCGGAGACACGAGCGTGATGACCGACAGGTATCTGGACCATGCCGACAACAAGAAATTCATCCTCAATATAATTCGATGGCTAACGAGGAGAATTTGACTGTCTGAAGGAGCGTGCGGGCGACCCTCTTTGTACGGGGGGTCAGACAGGCAAGGTTTTATAAAGCCATCCCTATTATTGACGGGGGTTTGAAATGACCGTGGGAAGGGGTGAGCAATCCTCTTCGTTTTCCAGCATGAACGAGTTTCTGGCCAGCACAGAGAGGACTGATGCAATCGGACGCGCCAATGACCTTCTGAAGAGCACTGGTGCGCGTTGGGTGGAGGTCCACTTCTCTGACCTATTGGGCGGCCTCAGGTCCTTCACAGTACCCGCGGAGGACCTGCTCAACGAGAAGGTCTGGGACGATGGAATAGGCTTTGATGGCTCCTCAGTCAAGGGATTCGCACAGGTCGAGACCTCGGACATGAGGGCTGTACCAGACCCCGCAACGCTAGTGGTCTCCCCAGTGTGTGGTGGGGCGCTCACCGTGGCCCGTGCACTCGCGGACATCTTCAATCCAGCCACTGGTCGTCGCTTCGAGGCCGACCCCCGGCGCATCGCCCAGAAGGCGATGCAGAATCTGAGCAAGGCGGGCTTCGACGAGGCATGGCTCTCGCCCGAGCTGGAGTTCTCGCTCTTTCGCTCTAGGCTGGACGCCCTCGTCCAGAACGACGCCCTGAACCCCGCTAGCTCCCGCGGCTCGGGCCATCTGGTGGTCTTTCCTGAGCTCATCGAGCCCCACCATCCATCCGGCTTCAGGCCCTTCCCTGGGAGTGCGTACTTCGCTCCCCCCCCTCTCGACGATACCGACGCCTTCCGCAACGACTTCTCCAGCGCGCTGCAGGATTTCGGGATACCAGTCAAGTTCCACCACCACGAGGGCGGCGTCACACAGGTCGAGGTCGAGCTCAAAGCGATGCCCTGTGCCCGCATGATGGGCGACGCCTGCCTGACCTACAAGTTCCTCGCCCGGCTCGTGGCCGCGCACCACGGCTTCGTCCCGACCTTCATGCCCAAGCCTATTCAAGCAGACCACGGGAACGGAATGCACGTTCACGTCTCCCTCTGGAAGGGCGGCGAGAGCGCCTTCTACGACCCAGGAGACGAGTACCACATGAGCCAGACGATGCGCTACTTCATCGGCGGAATTCTCGAGCACGCGCGCGGCTGCGCCGTGATAACCAACCCGACAGTGAACTCCTATAAGAGGCTCGTGCCAGAGTACGAGGCCCCCGTCTATATCGCTTGGTCCCCCGTAAACAGAACGGCACTGGTCCGGATTCCGGCCCGCCACGCAAACCCCGGCTCCATAAACTGCGAGCCCCGCCACCCCGACCCCTCCGCCAACCCCTACCTGGTGTTCGCCGTCCTACTGGAGGCCGGCCTAGACGGAATAAAGAGGAAGCTCGACCCCGGACCGCCCGTGAACGAGAACATCTTCAGGATGTCAAAGGAGAGGCGGAGGGAGCTCGGAATCAAGAGGCTTCCGGGCTCGCTGGGCGAGGCGCTGGAGGCGATGGAGAGTGACGACATCGTGAAGAGGGTGCTGGGCAGCGCGAGCTACGATGTATATAGGGAGCTCAAGAAGTCCGAGTGGCGCGCCTTCTCCAATGAAGTGACGAGCTGGGAGCACGCGATGTATTTCAACGTGTAGCGCTCCAACCCCTGCCCCGGAAGCCGGCTCCCGCTCCCACAGGCACGCCGGCCCCATGTGCTGAATTCCCCTGGCATTCGCTAGAGAATTCCATCTCCGGTTTATTTTTTTCCGGCAATACCCAAATACAACGAGACCATTGTGTGAAAGGAATCGGATGGAACTCGTCAGCGATGCGCGTGTCGCGGAGAAGGTCAGGTGGGCCAGGCTTTCCATAGTATCGAACGTTTTCCTCACCGCGCTGAAGCTCGCGGTCGGCCTCGCGATGCTCTCCATATCGGTCCTATCGGAGGCCGCGCACTCCGGGCTCGACCTCCTCGCCGCGATAATAGCGAATGTGGCGGTGGTCAAGAGCGCCAGGCCGCCCGACCGCGAGCACGCCTTCGGCCACGGCAAGTTCGAGAACCTCTCGGCGGTGGCCGAGGCCGCCTTGATTCTCGTCGCAGCGGGCGCGATAATCGCTGAGGCCATCCTAAGAATTCTCAACCCAGTCGAGGTCGGCCTCCTGCCGGCTGGGATTGCCGTCATGGGCGTATCCGCGCTGGTCAACTTCGCCGTGTCCAGAAAGCTCTTCCAGATAGCGCGAAGAACCGAGTCGGCGGCGCTCGAGGCCGACGCCCTCCACCTGAGCACCGATGTTTGGACCTCGGCGGGTGTGCTTTGGGGCCTAGTCCTTATTCACCTCACTGGGCTCGTCATCCTTGACCCGATCCTTGCGATTCTCGTCGCCGTCCTCATCGTCCACGCCGCCTGGCGCCTTACGGTCAAGAGCGCGAGGGAGCTGACGGACCACACCCTGCCCGAGGAGGAGATGCGAAGAATTCGCGCTGTTGTCGAGCGCCACAGGGATCGCTTCGTCGAGTTCCACGGACTCAGGGCCCGGAAGGCAGGCGCCGAGCGCCATATCGACCTGCACGTGGTCATGGCCCGCGACACCCATGTCGACGACGCGCACGAGCTCTGCGACGCCCTGGAGAGGGAGATAGAGAATGAACTCGATGGCTCGCGGGTTCTAGTCCATATCGAGCCCTGCGCACGCCACTGCCCGGAGTGCGGCTCGCGCGACGAGTGCCATGCCTTTCTCGACTCCGGCTCTGAAGACCGGGCAAAGATTATATGACAGGAACTCAATCTTGCGGGCCGGCCGGGCGGTGAGGAATGGTCGAGGCAAAGGAGGTTTGGAGGCAGAGGGTCGGCGGAAGCGTTGTGGGGCTGGCGATGGCGGGCGACCGTGAGCTCGTGCTCGCCGCCGGCGACGACGGCTTCCTCCACCTCCTGGGTGCTGGGGGGAAGCCCCTGTGGAGCGTACAGCTCGGTTCAAAGCCCTCCGCGCTGGGTATCTCCTCCTCCGGCGACTTCGCGGCGGCGGGCATGGTGGACGGGAGCGTCCTCTTCTTCGACGGCAGCGGAAAGCTTCTTTGGAAGCACGATGCGGGGGAGCCGGTGACGCGCCTGGCTCTGAGCCACAACGCCAGATACATGCTCGTCGGGACCGAGAGGGGCGGAATTCTGTTCCTCTCGTGCGTCACGGGTAGGGTTGTCTGGAGCAAGAGGGCGGAGGGCCCCGTACCCGCCCTCGGGCTCTCGTCCTCGGCAAGCTACGCAGTGGCTGGCTCTGAGGACTCAACGGTCTACTTCATGGACAACTACAGCACCAACTACGGCGGAAGGCTCGCGTGGTCCCAAAAGATGAAGGGGGCGATCGGGCATGTGGCACTCTCGGCTGACGGGTTCTACACAGCGGTGGCGTCCTCCGACGGCTCGGTGCACCTGATTGACAGACTGGGCAAGCTATACTGGAGCCACAGGCTCGAGAGCCCTCCCGGCTCGCTCGCGATCTCCCCATCAGGGGATTATATTGCGGTCGGTACATATGGCGGCGCGCACCCTGGCCAGGTCTCCTTCTTCCACCGCACCGAGGGGCTGCTCTGGCGCTATATAACGGGCGAAAAGACCGTGGGCACCGTCGCCATGGACTCGAGGGGGGTCTTCATCGCTGCTGGCACGGAGGCCGAGGAAATATTTCTTTTCCACAGGAATCAGAAGCTCGTCTGGAAGCAACGACTCGAGGGCCCCGTCGAGAACGTGACGCTCTCCCCGGACGGGAAGAGGCTCGTCGCCGCAACGGGAAAGGGAGTGGTCTTCTGCTTCGATACCTCGTCCATCGTCGAGGCCCTGCGGCCCCGCACGGAGGAGGCTGTGGAGCTCGAGCCCAGCCTGTTCAGGCCGATGAGGGCTCCACCGGCGAGGTCGGGCTTGAGAGAAACAACGGGTGTCGCCGGGCAGGACCGGGCCGGAGCTGTGCGCGTGGAGGAGAGGAAGGAGGCCGCGGGTCTATCGCGCGATGCCCGCACCCTTCTCGAAGTCATCGTGGACATCTGCCTCCTCGTCGTGCTCGGCTTGATTCTGACGGTCTTCTACTTTACCTACACGGGAGGCATTGAGCCGGGCGTCGGAATAACGCTCTTAATATTCCTGCTCGTCGTCATGGGCGCCCTCCTGATGATGCTGTACAAATATGTGATCACCGGACCGAAGAAAAAGGAGCCGAGTTTCTACTGATACGCCCGGCTCCACGGCCCAGGCCGTTTGAGGTGTGAGGCGACGGAACGGCACCTTGGGCCCCGTCGTCGTGGGCAAGGGGGACGATAAGCGTCTGTGCTTCAGAACGCTCGAAGCAGCGCGTCATGGTTCAGGTGCGTGAGGAGCCCCAGCGCGAGGGTGTGGCGCCACTCATCCATACAGGCGCAGCCTTTTTCTATGACTGTTTTCAAATCGCCAGCGCTCTGCGATATCGAGAAGTTACGGAGCGCTCGAGTCACCGCATCATCACAGGAGCCGCAGTTGTGGGCTCCTCTTGGGCTCCCGGCGCCCGAGGGAGCGCACACAAGTCTCGGACCGTGCGCCCCTGCAGCGCCCGCGTAGTTTACGGCCTTCGCAATGCACTCCGCTGCGGTCCAGAGCCATGGGGGTCTGTAAAGACCTAGGCGCCAGAGCCTCTCCACAAGGGTCCCCCTCTGGACGTTGACCGGATTCAGGGACACAACATCGGAGAGGGGGGCGGCGCGCAGGATGCTCGCCACCGCGTCCTCCAGCGCTTCGAGCTCGGTCAGGAAGGGCGGCTTGAGCAGGACGTAGCTCCTGACCCTTGCGCCCATCCTGTGCACAAGCCCAGCCGCTCTCTCGAAGTCGGCGGGTGTGAGTCCCTTCCTGACCGACCACTCGAGCACTCTCGGCGAAGCGGATTCGAGCCCAATGGCTACCTCCAGCTGCGGGCACTTGTTTATCGCGTCTCGCAGGGCCTCCTCCGTCAGGAACTCGGGCCGTGACTCGACAACGACCCTTTCGAACCTCCGGCCCGCCTCCTCGAGAATGATTAGCCGAGTGTCCGCCGGAATCTCCCTCCCGTCAAAGAAGCTTCCCGAGGTGTAGAGCTTGGCGACTCTCTCGGCCCCAACCCTCTCGAGCCAGGTCCTGAACTGAGCCAGGACATCTTCCCCCCCTGCTGGGGCTGCCTCCCTGTGGTAGCCGCACATAGTGCACCGGGCCCAGCTGCATCCTCGAGTCCTGAGCAAGAGCACAGCCGCCCTAACCTCTTGGCCGTCCAGAGCGTCCGGCTCTATCCAGAAAGCGACCGGTTTTCTGGGGTCCCTCCAGCGGCCCGGAACCTGTCTCGCTCCCTCGCTCTTGGTCCCGAGCTCATCTCCCCCCTCCCCGCACCCGTTCTCCTGAGTCTCATAATCCCCATCCCACCCGGAGTTATTCGTCTTCTCGGGCTCCCCGTTCATGCACCCTCACCTGCCCCCCCACGCCTCTCAAGAGACACCGGGGTGTTCACGGAACGGTGGTGCCTGAGCTTGACCGCCACTCCTCTTCCCCTCTCCTCCATCTCCGGACCCGACATCATCGCGACGCCGACCCCTCTGAGCTCTCCCCTGTGCACCACTAGAACCTCGTCTCCCGGTCTGATGTCTCGCCCGGCGTTGAGGATGCCTCTGGCGAAGACCGAGCCTGTCGGTCTGAAGTCATCAATCTCGACCTCGTAATTAGTCCTACCGAGAAGCCTCTCCGCGCCCCTCATCGTCAGGGAGACGAGACCTCTCTCCGGAGAGAGGGACGCCAGCTGCATCCCGTCGGGCGAGGTGAAAACGAACCCGGGGCCGAGCCTCCTGACCCTGCATTCCTCCGCGAGCGCCTCCGCGCCATCTCCCCACTGGAACTTGAAGATCGAGGCGGCCCTCTCCCTATCCAATCTCTCTCTCCCCACTCTTTCCTCCCTCCCTGCAAGCTCCCTCAGCGTGGACTTCAAGGAGAGCAAGGCCTCCGGCGAGGCAGGCCTGTCATCGGCGGTAAAGTGCGACGAGGCCGGGAGGGCATCGCGAAGGAATTCGTGGCCACTGAGGTGGCAGACCACCTCGCGATAGCGGCCCCTCTCCAGAAAACACCCGAGCTGTTTAGTCACCACTCGAATCTCCTGCTCCTCCCAGTCCCCCGTGACCGGGACGTCATAGCAGTTCGCCGGATAGAAGCACTCCAGCTCCATGGGAACAACACCGAGTGGAGAGGTGAGAACGACGCTGTGGACCGCGCCGGGGTTCCCGCAGCCCATCACGACGGCTCTGAAGGCCCTATGGGAGAGGGAAGAGGAGTAGGGCTTTCTCGCCGAGCATGGCAGGAGGAGGAGGATTGGGGAGGAGGGTGGCCTTCTGTACCTCTCCAGCACCCTCTTCCTGAAGCGCGTCACCTCGGGCCTCGTGAGAGACGCGGTGCCGAGCGCTGTCAGGCCAGCTCCGCGCTCGCGCAGGGGCCGTGCGACCGGGACGCACCTTTCAAAGAAGTCCTCGTGCCTGAGGTCCAGATGGCGGAGGAGTGAGACGCTCCAGGGGTCGGAGAGGCGGGTCTCGACGAGTTCTCTGAGCCGCCCTCTCTCAATGGCGCTCCTAACCGCGCTCAGCTCCGCGAATGCCGCGTAGCAGTTGTGCTCGTATAGCAGACGGAACGTCTCCGGAGTGTTCAATCCGGCTCTGGCTGAAAGCAGGCCGGCATCCTCATCCACCCTCTGAATTCCTGTTGTTGCACGGGCGCCACTGGGTTTGGGCGAGCCACCAAAGGCCGGAGTTCCCGCGCTCTCTTCTCCGCCGGCCCCGCCAGAATCAGTTGTTCGTGGCTGGAATTCCCTGCCTCGCTCTCCCTGCTCGTGCAGCTCCCCCATTTCTAGTTTCTCGCAAGCCGGGCAGTGGCACACCCCCCTCTCCGACAGTCCGGCCGTCCAACCGGGGAGGAGCCGAACGCCCCTCAGCGCGGCGGCGGCGAGGGGCGAGGAATCGAAGAGGTCGATGCCACAGTAGGTCAGAAGGGCCAGATGGCCGGGCTCTCCTAGTCCTATTGCATATATGATTCTCCCCCAGCCAGCCGCCTCCCTGAGTTTAACAATCTCGCGCGCGAGCTCTTTTGTTCTAAGGGACAAACCGACGGCCGATGGAAGCACTACCACTTCGGCGCCGGTGCTTTTAATATCATCTGCGTCCCCGCCCTCGCCAGCGGAGAAATCGCCAGGCAGGGGCAGGAAGGTGGAGTTATGGGCCTTCATGAGCTCGTGTGCGGCACGAGAGGCCAGCCCCGGCAGAGGCTCAAAGCCGGAGGGAATATTAGGGAAGGGGGGAATTCGCAAGGCCTTTGCGTCAGAAGGCGTACTTTGAAGGCTACTACTGTCTCCTGCGAAGCCTGTCCGCACCTCCGGAGGTATGTCACGAAGGCCAGGCAGCCTGCGTACCCCGAATTCCCGCTCCAGAAACCACGAACCACCCGTCCAAACAGTGAATTTCCCATTAACAGGTCCGGAGGAGGACAGCAGGGCCTCAGCCCTCTCGAAGGCCGGAATTCCTGGCACGGAGATAAAAAGGATGTTGGGGGTCCTGAGTTCCGAACCACCCACACTCCATAGAGCCCTGCGGGCGGCACCGTCCCGTGAAACAACCTCGAACATCGCTTGCCATCCCGGAATGGCTCAGGGCGCTCGCCCTCCGGCCCTGGCCTACTCTTCCTCCCCTTTTCCCTCTCCCTCGCCTTCCTGCCGCTCGCGCCGGGAGGCCACCGGAGAAATTAAAATCTGCCCTCCCTCCCCTCCCCTCCCACCTCCAGCCCCGGCCCCACCGGCCGCACTCGACTCTTTTTTCGCCTCAGTCTCTACTCTCTCCCCACTCTCCCTCTCCTCCCTCTCAATTCCGAGGCCGACGACCTCACTGGACTTTTCTACTCCCTCGCCTCCTCCGCCAGGCACCTCCTTCGCCTTTTCTCTCTCCCCGGCACCTTCGCTCGCTCCCTTTTTTTCTTCTTCCCCCGCTCCTGAGGCTGCCTCCCTTTCGCCGCCGGTCCCTTCGGCCGGGGGAGTGGCCAGAATCTCAGGGGCGGCCTTTGCGCCGACTAGGGTTCCATCGGTTTTTATTCCCACGCTCTCGGCCATCCACTTCTTGATCTCCTCTCTTTTCGTCGTTTTAATTCCAAAGTACTCCGGGAAGCGAGCAGATGTCGTCAGGATCTTAGTTTGACCGGACGGGCTCTCCAGAATCATGCCCAGCTTGTGGAGCTCCTTCACGTGGTCATATACCTTTGGTCCCACCATTGCGAGAAGGGCGCTCTGCTTCACCGGCTGATGGTATGCGATCAGGGCTAGGGTCTTGAGGAGCCTTCGCGGGATGTCGGTTTTGGCCAGCTTGGTCACCGAGGGAACGAGCTCTTTCCTGACCTGCATGCAGTACTTTGCTCCCGCCCGGACCACCTCTACGGCGCTGTCGCGTTTTTTTGAGGAGCGAATGAGCTTTTTGAGTGCGCTCCTGATTACATCAGCCTCCAGCCCAGTAGCTTCGCGGAGCTCCTCAACACTAACCGGCCTCCCTGCCGAGAAAAGAGCCGCTTCTACAACTCTTTCCGGTTTGGGCATATAGAGCCTCCCGAGAGCCAGAATGGGGCTGTGGGGTATTATTTTTGCGCTCGAAGAGAGCAGACCGGCCCCGGCCTTTTCTGTAGCGCCCCGGGAGGGTCGCTCTCTGGCCGAGATTCACCCGGCCACTCGACCGTGTCACATTCCCGCGCGGGTTCCACATCGCTCTCTATTTATGCAATATATAATCTTTTCATATATACCCCGAATCTTTATATTCATTTGTGACCGAATGATTGGTCTGATGGGGTTTGTGACACCGGGTCTGGCAGCCCTGATGCTGCTCATCATCGTCTCGCCTATCTCGGAAGGATGGGATGAGCGGAGCAGTTCATCCCCCCCCGACTCCTTTGGAAACCCCGGCCGTTTTATCCCGCTGTTGGATCCCGCGTCCGCGTTTCTCGCTGTCCCGCTATACACGAGGCTAAGGAGGGAGGGTCTGCTGAACCACCAGCTCAGGGAACAGATATTTGGATATGTGTTGGCCCACCCGGGAGCCTGCTTCAGCCAGATAATGAAGGAGCTGAATCTGACAAATGGAGTGCTGGCCTACCACCTCAGCACACTAGAGCGCGAGCGACTCGTTCGTTCCCTGCGCGATGGAGCCTTCAGGCGCTATTATCCTTGCTCTAGCCTAACAGTACCGTTCGAGGAGGAGAGGGCGGTACTCCAGAGCATCAACTCGCTTCCGGGTATCGCTGTCGCTGAACTCGCCGCTGAGATGGACCTTCCAAAGCGCCGTCTCGACCGCCACCTCGCCTCCCTTGTGCAGAGGGGTCTCGTCAGGGTGGAGAGGCGTGGCAAAAGGAGTTTCTTGTTTGCTACTCGCGTCGCGGGTTAGCTCCCCTTCCAAGCGGATATCTCGAAGTGGCCACAGTTCTTGCACTTGAAGGCGTGCTGGCCTCGTGCCTGAAGCCTCCTGAGCTGCTCGCCCTGAGAACCGGGTAGTTCCGTGATACGGTGGAGCTCCGCGCCGCACTTCGGGCAGGGCCTGCCGCCTGCGACTGAGGCCGCGGCGGAGGGCGCCGAGAGAGGAGGAGGGGGTGGTGAGGAGGGGGGGCGGGGTGCATGGATTCTATCCTGAGGAACCTGAGGTGCAGGAGCAGGCCGGCTGGGAGGACCGCCAGTCGATGCGTACGTGGGGTTGCGCTCAGCGGCGTCGCCTCCACCACTACCGTAGAGAACCTCGTCCGCTCCTCCCCCGGCCCTGGTCGGCCCTCCCGCTTCCACGCCCTCTGGGAGGCCTCCCGCCGAGCCGCCCCTGCCTTTCTTCCATCTCTCGCCACAAATGTAGCAGTAGTCGGCGTCGGCCTCGGTCTCGTTTCCGCACTTTGGACAGGTGATTGTTCCGGTGGTAGGCTCTGGAGCGAGTTCCGCTGTTGCCTCAGGGACCTCCCCTTCGGCCCTCTCGGTCACCGTCGCGGCCGGGGCTCCCGCCTCCTCGGCCCAGGCGAGCGCTGGCATCAGTTCCCTTTTCCTCTCCTCTTCCGCCCTCTCCTCCTCTCTCTCGGGCCTCCTCCTGCGTTGCCTCAGCGCGAGGACGCCGGCGGTGGCCACTACTAGAACGATGATCCCGATTGCAATGCCTGCATAGAACACCACGCCTAGTTCCTCCTCCTCGGGAGGCTTCACCGGCGGCGGAGGCGCCGGCCTCTCCCTGACCTCGATTCTGAAAGCCGCGCTCCTGCCTTCATTCCCCGCGCCATCTCTGCCGAGGGCAATAACGGTGTAGTTCCCGGGCGAGGAGTAGGCGTGGCTGAACTGTGTGTTGCTCGTCCAGCCGGTGTCGTTGCCGTCGCCGTAGTCGAGCAGGTAGGCCTGCACACCATTGGCGTCCGCGCCGCTGAGGTTGAAGCTGACGGCCTCGTGCGGCTCGACGAGTAGACTGCTGATTGTCAGGCCGATCGTCGGGGGTATCGTGTCCACTTTGAAGCCCTTACTCTTCTCCTCCTCCTTGTTCCCGGCCTCATCCATGGAGTAGTAGTTCAGGAAGTGCCTCCCCTCGGGAACGTCGAGCTCCTTTGTGTATTTCTGCACAGAATCCGTCTGCGTGTCCCAGTAGTAAAATATGTCCGCGCTCCCATCGTTCCAGAGCTTCACCTTCGGCTTTCTGGTGTACCACTCGTCCCCCAGGTCAGCGGGGGCGATGGATATGTTGGTCGCCGGAACGATGGTGTCCACCTTGAAGGTGGCGAGCCTGTTGACCTCCCTGTTTCCCGCGAGGTCAACCGCGTAATAGGTCAGGGTATGAATGCCTTCGGGAGGCCTGAGAGGCTCTGTGGCACACTTGAACTCTTCTGTGTCCCATCTATAGAATACGGTAGCCTCTAGCTCCGTATCGAAGCTCAGGAGGGGCCGAGTGATGTACCAGCCGTTCTTCCCATCCGGAAGCTCCGGGTCTGCAATCACCTTCGTTGTGGGCGCGCGAGAGTCGACCATGATCGTAAGGTTGTTTAGGGGCTCTACATTGCCGGCGGGGTCTATCCCATGATAGTAAAGAGTGTTGATGCCCTCCGGCGCTTTGAGTGGTACTCCCGTGTAATTCTCCTCATCCCCCTCGTTCCATCTGTACACTACAGTGTCTCCCACAACATCGGGGAAGAGGGAGATTGTGGGGGCGATTCTGTAGAAGCCGTTCTGACCATCGGGTTTTGGGGGATTTACGAGAGCGCTGGTCACTGGCGGCGTCATGTCCACCTTGAAGTGGAGTGACCTCTGCGGCTCTCTGTTCCCGGCCTGGTCCTTTGAGTAGAAGTGGAGGGTGTTCTCGCCCTCGGGAACGGTCAGGGGCGTCTCGTACCTGTCGAAGTAGGGGTCGGCGTTCCATTTGACCCATATAGAGGGTGAGCCGCTGTCGTTGCATGAGAGAGCGACGACGGGACTGCTTCTATACCAGCCGTTGTTCCCGTCCGGCTCGGGGGGAGTGACATTGACCACTGTCTCGGGAACCACAGAATCGACCTTGAAGTTATAGTCCCTAGTGCCCTCCTTGTTTCCAATATAATCGACAGAGTAGAATTCCAGCCTGTGCACGCCCTCCGGGGCAGTAATCGGGCCCGTATACAGGGTGAAGGGCTGGCTGTCCCATCTGTAGAATGTCTGGACAGCGTCCTCGGCGGTCAGGCGAATCTGGGGGGCCGTCTTGTACCAGTCATTCTCGCCATCAGGCTGTGCTGGAATAACGTGCAGCGCCGTGTAGGGCGCGAATGTGTCTATCATCGATGAGAGGTACTCGACCGGTTTGAAGTCGGCCCTCGTGATGGTTATGTTTGCGGTCTGGAGCGTCTGGGGGACGAAGAGCTTGCACTTTCCGTCGAGCCTAGTGATGTTGACTTCGTAGACGCCGGAGGCCTGGTCAATCAAACAGACCAAGCTCATGTTCAGTGGGGTATTGTGCATCGCGTCCCTGACAGTCACTGTGACCTCCTTGTATCCAGGGTTTTCGCTGATCACGGTCTGCGGATTGATGTCGGGGGGTGCCTCGGTCCATACGGGGCAGTTGACCTCGCCGAAGAGGTTGAACTCGAAGAACGCCTTGGTCGCGGCCTCCCAGAACGGGAACCACGAGTCTGCGAAGGCGTACTTCCCGTTGAGGAGCGCCCTGCCGGCATAAAGGTTCTGGTTGTTCAGAGTCTTCCCGAGCTCCATCATGTGCATGAAGTCCATCCCGATACCGATGCCGTTGGCCTCGTAGCCGTAGTTCAGGTTGCCCAGGGTAACTCTCGAGGAACCGACGTACGCGATCGCTCCATTGTCCAGATTGTTTTCCGTCAGCGCCTCTGCGAGGCATTCCCTGCCGTCAAACCATCCGGTAAGGCAGGACATACTGAGGAGCACAGGCTTTTTATTGCCGTTGTTCAGGGAGGAGACGTCGCTCGAGTAGAAAAGCACCCCCGGAGGGCCGGAGGAGCTAAAGTAGTCTGGCGTCCCGTGGGCTATCCATGTTCCAAAGGCGAAGCCATTGTTGATGGAGTTTATGAACGCCTGCCTGCTCAGCGTTCCATTGGCCTCGTAGAGCCTGTTGATTGTTCCGTAGAGAACGCTCAGGTAGCCGTAGTAGCCCTGCTGATTCTTGTAGACGAACTCCTCCATTTTGTTCCTCATCCAGGTTGCGTTGCCGGCGCTGCCTGCGTCGGGGGCGAGTAAGGTGCAGGTGTCCATCCAGGCCCCAGCGCTAGGGTTCCTCTCATAGTTCACAACATTGTTCGCCCAGGTCGTTACCTTCGAAACGTCGCTGCTGGCGAAGCGCGCCACCCAGACGTCGGGCCTTGCGTCGTCTAGGTCATAGGAGTCCCATAGGCCGTCGTTGTTCGTGTCGAACAGCTCGCCATAGACATGGTCGTGGTCGAAGGAGTCCCATGTGGTTCCGATGTCTAGGCAGGCGTAGTATGTATCGGTGGGCATCCAGTCGTCGTCGTAGGGTGCAATAGGCCAGGGGTTGTCGCAGAGGCGCGCGGGCACGTCCTCGTGGTCTCCCACAATCTGAACCCACTCGAGAGAGCTGTTGTAGTACTTGTCCCGCAGGAAGTTGCGCAGCCTCTCAGGTGTGTCGTAACCGGGATAGTTTGCATTTATCCAGGAGATATCGTAGGACCTCGCCGGGAGGCCCTTCTTGGTCTTCCACTCGAGCAGTGGCTTGAGGGCTGAGGAGCTGTTAACGGCGGAGGTGGTGATTATTATGTACTTCTCGATGGGCGCCCGGGGGCCGGGGAAGGGTCGGGGAGTCTCGTCGTACCACAGCTCCAGCTCACATTCGGTGTAGAGGACCGCCTCCTCCTTGGCGGGATTGTACCTGAAGGGGTTGACGATGATGTTGTAGGACCAGACCCTCATGCCATCGTCGGTCCTCCCCTCACCGATTTTGTGGACCTCGTAGGGCCTCAATGGGTAGAGAGCGTTTCTCGAGTAGAAGCACTCGTCCACGAGAGGCCGGGTCGTGTCCGGTCTGTCCAGACCCATGAGCTCGTATGGGGGCGCGGGCATCAGCCTGACGCCGTAGTACCTGACCGCTCCCCCGAACCGGGCCTCGGCCTTTATCAGGGGGTTAGGGAGCTCCAGATTCACGACCCGATAGGGAATCATCGGTTTACCAGGGTCCATGCTGACGGCGCACCCGGTGACCTGAATCACCGACCATTCCCGGCCGAGGTAGTCATCGGTAGAGGCCCAGGCCTCGAACCGCAGAGGAATTCTGTGTTGCAGAGGTAGCTCCGCCGCGTCGCTTCCAGAGGCAGCGGGGCTGAGAGGTCTGACAAGCCCAGGGGCAAGAAGCATCAGCACCGAGACCAGCGGAACTACTACACTCGCTCTCATAAATCTCGCCACTTTCCCATCACCGGAAGTATATTTATTGGTTTTGGTGCTTATCCCAAGACCGTAACCGACCGCAGCGAAGGGGTGAGCGGGATGGAGCGCACTGGGAGGCTGGTGGACACGGGACCGGCCCCCGGGCCATTCACGGCGGCGCTTGACGAGGCGATAGCGCGGGCGCGGGCCTCGGGGTCGGTCCCAGACACTCTGCACTTCTACAGCCGCAGGCCGCCGGCCGTCACGATCGGGTACTCTTTGGACGCCGCGCAGGAGGTGAATCTGGACTACTGCCGCGCACGCGGAATCGATGTGGTCCGCAGGCTGAGCGGCGGCGGGGCGATATACACTGACGAGAGGCAGCTCGTCTACTCCCTCACAACCCAGAATCTCCTCCCTTCCTCTGTCGAGGCCTCACTCCGCGTCGTCTGCACAGCGCTCGCGGAGGGGATATCAGCTCTTGGCGTGCGGGCTGAATTCTCGCCCGTGAACGACGTCATCGTGAACGGAAGGAAGGTCTCGGGCTCCGCCCAGATGAGGAAGTGGGGAGTTGTCCTGACCCACGGCACGATTATCGTCGACGCGGACCCAGCCGAGATGTTCAGGGCGCTCAGGGTTCCCAGGGAGAAGCTTGAGAGGCACTCATTGTGTGCCCCTGAGAGTCGTGTGACCTCATTGCGTGCCGAGCTTGGCCGCGCACCCCCGATGGAGGAGGTGAAGGCGGCGCTCAGGGATGCGCTCGAAAGGGCGCTGGGGGTAAGATTCGCTCCTGGCCGTGCCACCCCCGCGGAGGTGGAGCTGGCTGCCGAGCTTGTCAGGACTCGATACGGACGGCCAGAGTGGAACATCGGGCTCAGACAGAGGAGCGGAGAGGGGATGGAGGGGATAGAGAGCGGGTCGCGCGGTTCGGAGTGCTCCGTTACTCCTTCGTGTTCTATGGAGGGGCCGAAGGCGAACCCTGAGCTGATGGGCGAAACTGAGGACGGAGAGGATGGGAACGGGCACGAGGGGCGTGATGGAGGGAGGAGGGGAGGTTGATGGGTCCGGTGTTGCGCGGAGTTTCCGGCAGCGCAGGAACAGGGGCTGCCGTCTCCCATTTCAACTTCATGACGAAGAGGAACCTTCCTCCAAAAATCACGATCTATGACACCACGCTGCGGGACGGCGAACAGATGGTCGGTATCGCATTTTCGGAGCGGCAGAAGCTTGGAATCGCCCGGAGACTTGACCAGCTTGGCGTCCCCCAACTAGACGTGGGCTTCCCAGCCGTTTCCCGGGAGGACATGATGGCGGTGCGGAAAATCGCCCGCGCGGGCCTCGACGCTGAAATCCTCTGCCTGTCCAGACTCCGCAAAGAGGATATTGACGCCGTACAGGAGGCTGAGGCCGACGCCGCCCTCCTCTTCATCGCCGCCTCCCCTCTGCATCTCAGGTATAAATTAAAAATCACAGAAGAGGATGTCCTGCACAGAATTCCGGAAGCGCTCGACCACGCGAGATCCTTGGGCATAAAGGCCTCCTTCACCCCAGAGGACGCAACTCGCACCTCCTTGCCTTTTTTAAAGAAAATGATAAAGACCGCACTCGAGGCCGGGGCCTGGCGGGTTGGTATAGCCGACACGCTCGGCTGCGCCACTCCCGAGGCGATTCGCTTTCTCGTCCAGCGCCTGAGGCCGCTCGCGCGCACGCCATTCACCCTCCACCTGCACAACGACTTTGGCCTCGCCCTCGCGAACGCCCTCGCCGGTCTGGAGGCAGGAGCGGATACAGTAGCTACGACGGTCTGCGGCTTTGGCGAGAGGTGCGGCAACGTTCCTCTCGAGCAGCTCGCCGCCGCCCTCAGGTTCCTCTACGGTAGGGACACGGGCATAAGGATGGAGGGTCTGACACCGCTCTGCAGGTACGTCGCACGGATCGCCGGTGTCAGGATACCCCGCAACGCCCCCATCGTCGGCAATGGCGTCTTCACGCACAAGGCCGGTATCCACATCGCGGGGGTGCTCGCCTGCCCCGCGACCTACGAGCCCTATCCTCCGGATGCCGTGGGAAACAGGAGGAAAATCGTGCTCGGAAGGCACAGCGGGCGCTCGGCGGTGGGGGTCATTCTGCGCTCGCGCGGCGAGCGACCCGACCCGGCATCTCTGGAGAGGGCCCTCAGGCGCGTTAAAAAAAGGAAAAAGGAAAGAATAATTATTATATAGAAAAATGGTTGGGCGGATATGTGGTCGAAGGGGATTGAGAGCCCGCTGGAAAACCTGCGCGAGAAGTGCTGCCTCGATGCGTGGTCCCTCCCCCGACCCACAGCCGTTCCCAGAGGTAGAGATCACGCAACAATCATCGCTTGCCGACGAGTGAGAAGCCAGAGCCCCACTAGGCGGCTGGCCCTATTTTCTTGTGTAATCATCGTAGCGCTCGCCTTGACCGTCCCCCTCCGCCACGTACCCGCCGACGCCACCCTGATAACCGGTGCCGAGCCCCCTAACGAGCCGGTCATCAATGAAGGTGAGAGCGTCACCTTCTCCGTCACAATCTCGCCCGGCGTAGCGGTCGAGCTCAGGTGGCTCGTGGACGGCGCCTCACAGGGCTGGAGCGGGAAGAGCTTCACCTATAAAGCAAACTTCAGCTCCGCAGGAGCGCACACGGTGACCGTTGAAGCCACCTCCGGTGCCGTCACTGACCTCCACTCATGGAACCTTACCGTTATCAACGTGGACTTGCCGATGTGCGTCACCGGGCTCGACCCCCCCGTGGACATCGAATTGGGCTCGGGAAGCAGCAGAAGTTTCTCGGTCAACGTCTCCAACCCCGACGGCGACCCGCTGGTCTTCCAGTGGTTTCTGGACGGCGCGATCCTACTCGGCTGCAACGGCTCTGAGCTCATTCTCGAGCCCCCAGCTGGGAGCTCGGGAGCGCACACTCTCAGGGTCTACGTCTCCGATGGGGCGAGCTCATTCGAGTTCTTCTGGAATGTGAGCTTCATCGCGCCCCTTCTGGCGCTCCCGGAGGGCGACGTGGAGATGCTCGAGGGCGAGAGCAGGGCATTCCGCTTGGAGGGGGCCCGGGGCCCGGTCTCTTGGGCCCTCGACGGCGCCATTCTGAACGCCTCCGGGAGCTGCTTCACCTATTCCCCGAGCTACAGAGACAGCGGCGTTCATAATCTCAGCGCTCTTTCGAACGGCACCCTCCTCCATTCATGGACAGTAACAGTAATCAACGTCAACCAGCCTCCGATCATCCCCGATGGCTGGCTTGTGGTAGGATACGTGGGCGAGCCCGTGTCCGTGAGGCTGACGGCCCGCGACCCCGACGGGTCCATCCAGAGCTACGAGTGGGACCTAGATGGAGACTACACGTTCGAACTCCGCTCGAACTCAACGCCCAACCTCACTTGCGTTTTCCACACATCGGGAGTGAGACCGGCGGTCCTGAGGGTCACGGACGGCGAGGGCGCTTTCTCGGAGACGATTTTTATTCTGGAAATACGCGAGCGGCCACCCTGGCAGGGCTGGACGGAGGTGGCGGCCGCTGGCGGTGCAATGTGCATTCTCCTCCTCATCATCGCGATCGCCCAGAGGAGGCGCATCGCGCGAATAAGGGAGGAGAGGGCGAAGGACGAGTTCTTCGTCCAGAAGAGCCCCGAGGCTGAGAAAGAGCCAAGGATGCCTATCGGGCCCGAAATGGTGAAGGAGGGAGCGGGAGGGGAGGGCGGCGCCCAAAGGGACGAGAAGAAACGGGAGGGCGGTGAGCCCGGGGGCGACGCCGGGCCGCCGCCCTCGGGCGCAAGAGAGGGCACCGGTGCGAGCCCGCCCGTTCCGGAGGCGGAGGAGGAGCCTGAGCTCCTTCAGGTGATGCCCTCCCTCGGCGCTCGGGAGGGCGAGCTGGAGGCCGAGCCCGGCCATCATGAGGTCGAGCTGAGGCCGCCCGGGGAAAAGAAGGGAGAGCCCTCGACGGAGCCCCCGTCGGCCGAGCCCGGAACTCCGGAGCAACCCGCCCCCCTCCGGGACAGGGTAGCGGAGGCCGAGGCGGAGCCAAGGGAGGCGGGGGACCTCCCCGGCTAGCTCTCGAAAATCATACCCATGCCGACCGAGGCTCTCTCCTCCTCCTGCCTCAGCTTCCGGAATGCCTCGGAGGCCTCGGGCTCGGGCAGCGGTTCACCCAGCTCCTTGAAGAGCTCCCTCGCCCGCTCGATGGCGGCCGCTGTGCCCTCGATGAAAACCAGATGTAGCTCGGACTTCAGCCCTAGCACGGCAGCCTCTCGGGTCGTAATGCTCTGGCGGCTAACGAGGTCGTCCTTCAGGACCTCTCCGATTCTGGGCGCCATCTCCTTCCTGACCCCAATTACTATTCTCTCCATCTCTCTCCCTCCACCTCTGCTCTCCGCTCCCTCCCCGAGCACGCGGGGAAGGGCTAGGTCGGTTCCCCGTCACGATATCGCCACGACTCTTATTATGAAGTAGAGCACCTGTGTCGCAAGAGGGTTGCTGTAATTCGTGTTGTACTCGAGCTCAATGTGGCTCGATGTCAGCTCGACGATTTCGGCCGCGATGCCTTTATATGAGGCGTTCACGCCCGCTGTCGGGTAGTGCCGGACCTCTATTCTGCCCCTCCCACCGTCCGCGCTCCCGTTGACATCGACGACCCTGCTCTCCCAGCCGTATGGCGTTGAGGTTTGGCCCGGCTCAGGGAGAGTCAGGACGGTGACAGAGTCCTGTGTCACGTTTACAACATGAACCTTCCAACCCCAGTAGGGTTCGAGCACGACCTTGTTCGGCGCGGGCTCCTCGCCGTAGGTCTGGGTGAAGTTAAGGATAGTCATCTCCCTGACCATCGGGAAGCTCTCACTCAAGTTGATTCTAACTCTCTCGAACTTTCCGTAGCCCTCCCGGGGCTCGACGGCCAGCGTCCTGGACTGCCCCACGCACATCCCGAGAACACCGCTCTCGAACCCCGACACCATCTGGCCCTCTCCGACCCTGAAGGATAGCGGCTCGTATTTGTTGAGCGCTGGGGGGCTGAACCTTGGACTCTTCTGAATGTAGATGTCGCTCCCCACGGACCGCACGGAGGTGTCGAAGACCTCGTAGCTCGAGAGATAGCCAGTGTAGTCCACCCTCACCTGACTGCCCCGCACCACCACCGGCTCCGCGGGCTCAATGACATTGATAACGAGCCCCTTCGTTACTGCCCCGCCCTGTGCAAGGGTGGGTGTGGCGAGGAGCTTCACAGTGTACCTGCCCACGTCTGTGTCAGGTGGAATGCCCACGGTCACGAATACGGGCTTCCTCGCCTTCGGCCCGATCTCAAAAGTTGTGTTGCTCAGGGTGACTGACCATCCCGGCGGCTGGGAGTCCACGCTCACATGGAGCACCTCTTGCCCGAGACGGTTATTCTTCAAAAGCACGATGAAAGTCACGTTGTCGCCCGCGGCGGCCCGCAGAGACCCCTCAATGGGCGAGAGCCTGAGCTTAGGTTCCTCTGGCGGGGGCCCACCGAGGCACCCAGCGATGATGAGCAACAGCGCTGATGTTAGGACAGCCCCGAGCGCCGAGCGGATTTTACTACCCTCGTCCATATGCAGACCCCAGGTATGCAGCGAAAGTCATTTATTCTTTTGCGTGGTTTGCCAGAGAGAGGCCCATGCCGGCAGAGGTGGTTGTCGGGGCCCAGTGGGGGGACGAGGGCAAGGGTAAGATTGTGGACTATCTCTCGCGCGAAGCAGACTATGTCGTTCGCTTCAACGGCGGTGACAACGCGGGCCACACAATACGCGCTGGCGGGAGGGAGCTGAAACTCCATCTGGTCCCCTCCGGGGTACTAAGAAAGGGCTGCACGGCCGTTATCGGCAATGGAGTCGCGGTCAACCCCTGGAGGCTCATGGAGGAGCTGGCGATTCTTAGGAAGCAGGGAGTGAGCGGGTTCAAGCTGCTCATCAGCGAGAGGGCCCACGTGATTCTCCCGCACCACATCCTTCTCGACGGTCTCGAAGAGGAGCTCAGGGCCGGAGGGCGGCTGGGTACGACCGGGAGGGGCATAGGGCCCGCTTTCACCGACAAGGCCGCGCGCCTCGGGGTGACGATGGGGGACCTCCTCGAGAGGGACACGCTCGAGAGGAAGCTCTGGCTGATTCTCGAGGCGAGGCGGGCCATCCTTGATACCACCGGCCGCCGGGGGGCGCTCCCCCCTTGGGATGAGCTGATTCAGCGCTGCCTAATCGCGGGAGAGACTCTGAAGGAGAACGTCTGCGACACCTCCGCTGTGCTGAACAGGGCGCTCGATGTTGGGAAGAGGGTTCTCTTGGAGGGGGCGCAGGGAACCCTGCTCGACCCAGACCACGGCACCTACCCCTACACCACATCGTCGAACGCGGTGGCGGGAGCCGCCTGCACCGGAGCGGGAATCGGTCCTCGGAGAATAGACCGTGTGCTAGGGGTTGTCAAGGCCTACACCACTCGCGTGGGCGAGGGGCCCTTCCCGACTGAGCTCGACGATGAGAAGGGGCACCACCTGCTCGTGAAGGGGGGCGAGTATGGCACAACGACCGGCCGCGCGAGGAGGTGCGGCTGGCTCGACCTCGTGGCCCTGAGGCACGCCTGCCGGGTCAACGGTTTCGACGCCTTGGCACTCACAAAGCTCGATGTCTTGGGGGGATTGAGAAAAGTCAAAGTGGCGGTCCGTTACAAACTCAGGGGGCGGAGGGTGCGCGGCTGGCCCCTTAGCCTCCGGACGCTCGGTGAGGCGAGGCCTGTGTATAGAGAGCTGGAGGGCTGGCCGGAGCTCGGCGAGGAGGAATGGAGGGACATTGCCTCACGAGGCTACGAGGCCCTTCCACTGCAGGCCCGGGCCTACATCGAGTTCATCCAATCAGAGCTCGGTACGCCAATAGAGCTGATATCGGTCGGGCCTGCAAGGGAGGCGACGATTGACCTCAGGAAGGAGCGCCCGGCGCGGCGGAGCCGGCGACCACGAGCCTCGTCAAGCCGAAAGCGCCGAGCACTCGATTGAGGCTATGCGCTTGTGAGGCCTCTTCAAACGTCGCCCGGGCCCCGCTCTTGCACTCTCTCCCGCGTTCGTCGCGAGGCCCACCCCAGACCCCTCGCGTTATAAAATCCTCATCCTCTTTCCCTTTTGCAGGATCTTATGAACTCGATCAGCTCGGCCGCACTCGGGGCAGCGGCGGTCCCGCCCACAGCTGTAGTGCTAAAGGCTCCCGCGGCGCTGGCCAGGAGGGCGGCTCGAGCCGGGGGCATCCCTTTCAGGAGGCCGTAGACGAGGGCCGCGTCGAAAACATCGCCTGCACCCGTGCTGTCCACCGCATTGACCCTGAAGGGCGGGATGCGGAGGACACCCGCTTCTTCCGAGAGCACGAGCGCCCCCTCCGCCCCCATCTTCACGGCGACGTTTCTCGCCCCCATATCCCTTAGCGCACCGGCCGCCTCTTCCACGTTTTTCTTCCCAGTTATCGCCCTGGCCTCGTCGAGATTTGGCAGGAACCAGTCGGCGGCGGTCAGGCAGCCCCCGAGCTCCCAGGCTCCGCTGGGGTCCCAAGCGACATCAAGCGAGGTCTTTGCTCCCATCCTCTCCGCCGCCCTTAGGGCCCTCTCGATGCCACGTGAAGTCAAGGATGGGAGGAGGAACATCGAGGAGATGTGGAGCCAGCGGCAGCGTGGGAGCCCCTGGAGTTCCCTCGACTTCAGGGAGGCCCCGGCTCCGATGTGGTGTAGGAAGGCTCTCTCCCCGTCCGGGCGCACGAGAACAATTGTGGTGGCGGTCCCCCCCCTCCCCCTCCTGACCCTCTCCGTCTCGACCCCTTCCTCTGCCAGCCTACTAAGAATCCAGTCGCCCCAAGAGTCTCGGCCAACCCTGCCGGCCAGAGCCGTGCGCAGGCCGAGTCTCGCTGCGGCCACAGCGAATATTGCGCCGTTTCCGCCGATGGCCGGCCTTGGCCCACGGGAGAGTTTGGTCAGGGTGCCCCATGAGGGTAGGTCCTCGAGCGGGCCTACCTGGTAGTCAATCACTATGTTCCCGACGGCGATAACGTCGAGCGGTGTCCTCATGATGCTCCGTATGAGACGGCGCGATAATGATGCTTTCGCGGGGCTTGAGACCTAAATCTTTATTTCGCCACAGGACTCTTGAGCGGGCATGTCTGGAGAGACGGTTAAAATCCGCCGCGTTCTGAGCGGAGAGCTCGAGGGAAGGGAGGCGAGGGTCCGGGGCTGGATATACCGAACCCGCTCGAGCGGGGGAATCTGCTTCGTGCAGATTAGAGACGCCACCGGCGTTCTCCAGACAACGGTGGCGAGGGGAGCGGTTCCAGAGCCGGACTTCGAGGCGGCAAAGAGGGCGCTCATTGAATCCTCGGTTGAGGCCGGGGGCATTGTGACTAGGGACGCGCGCGCCCCGGGAGGCTGGGAGCTCAGGGCCAGCAGTTTTAAGATTCTGGGTGCGGCCGCTATTTTCCCCATCACGGAGTACCAGAGCGAAGAGCACCTGCTGAACAACCGGCACCTCTGGATTCGGAGCCGCGCGCTGACCAACGTGATGAAGGTCAAGGCGACGGTCCTGGCCGCGGCGCGCGAGTGGTTCGCCCGGAACGACTTCTACGAGGTCACTCCCCCCATCATCACCTCCAATGCCTGCGAGGGCGGTACCACGCTCTTCGAGCTGAAGTACTTCGACCAAAAGGCCTATCTGGCCCAGAGCGCGCAGCTCTACCTCGAGGCCATCATGTTCTCGCTCGAGAGGGTCTACAGCCTAACGCCCTCGTTCAGGGCGGAGCGCTCCCGCACAACGAGGCACCTCGCGGAGTACTGGCATCTCGAGGGCGAGGAGGCCTTCGTCGGAAATGAGGAGAACATGCGAATTCAGGAGGAGCTGGTCTCTGCGATGGTCAACGCCGCGGCGGAGAGGAACCCGGAGGAGCTGAGGGCGCTCGGCCGCGACCCGGCGGAGCTCAAGAGGGTCACTCCCCCGTTCAAGAGGCTCAGCTACGCGCAGGCGCTGGAGCTCCTGCGCGATAGGGGCTACGGGATGGAGTGGGGCGAAGACCTCGGCACCAACGAGGAGAGGGTTCTGGTCGAGGGCGAGGAGAAACCGGTTTTCATAGTCAACTACCCGAAGGAGGCCAAGCCCTTCTACATGCGCGAGAACCCCGACGACCCCCGGACCTACCTCTGTGCCGACCTCCTAGCGCCCGAGGGCTATGGCGAGATCATCGGGGGGAGCGAGAGGGAGGTGGACGCGGACAAGCTCGTCGAGAGGCTCAGGGCGCAGGGAACGCCCCTCGGGCCCTACGAGTGGTACATAGACCTCAGGAGGTACGGGAGCGTCCAGCACTCGGGCTTCGGGCTCGGGATCGAGCGCCTCGTCCGGTGGATATGCAAACAGGAGCACATCCGGGACACCATCCCGTTCCCGAGGACGATAAACAGGGTCTATCCGTGAGGGAGCGCGGCCCGGAGGGCGGACAGACCGAAGGTCGTCGGGGCGAAGACCACACCCGGGAAAAGTCGGCAGATGACATTCCCAGAATTCGCGGGTGACTGCCACGGGGCCATGGAGGCACCTCGCCCTGCGCGGGCCGGGCCATCCAGAACGAGTATGGATTTTTTCACAACAAATTATTTATATCTCCAATTTTATGAATGATGTGGGCGGGGTCGATAGGAGAAGAGTTTCTCGAAGCATCTGGAGCCCTCTGCTTGCCAGCTTACTGATTCTCTCGGGCAACCTCTCGACGCTAAACGCAACGGGGGGGAGGGTCGGGCAACTACCCGGCGCCGGAGCAGGACGACTGGGTAGTAGCCAATGATACTATGGTCTGGAACGAGACAATAATTCTCAATGGAAATCTGATTGTGGCTGCGGGCGGGAATCTGACCCTTGAGAACGTGACCATTCTCTTCAACTGCACATCCAATGGCCAGTACCGCTTCGAGGTTCAGGAAGGCGGCCAGCTCCAGATTCGGGACGGAGACGGAGAGCCCTCGATAATAGCCTCCTATACCG